>CBDUEE010000120.1:0-8840 GCA_965366105.1 uncultured Flavobacterium sp.
GGCCAAAACAATACGACCGAGCGAAAATATAACTTGGCTACGGAAATACTAATTTCACAAGTTTGGACTAACTAATTAGTTCAAGCTTGTGAAATTCGTGTTTTATTTTTTTCAAATAAATATTCTACTATTTCATCATGCAAAAAATAAAAACAGCATTGCTTTCTTACGGAATGTCAGGAAAAGTTTTTCATGCTCCGTTTCTAAGTTTTCATCCTGGCTTTGAACTTATTGGTTCATGGGAACGAAGTAAAAAATTAATTCATTATGATTTTCCTGAAGTAAAAAGCTATGCTACAATCGAAGAACTTCTGGAAGATGATGTCGATTTGGTTATTGTGAACACGCCTGTAGAAACGCATTACGAGTACGCTAAAAAAATTTTGCTCGCAGGGAAACATGCCATTGTCGAAAAAGCATTTACTACAACGGTTGCCCAAGCTCAGGAATTATCGGCTTTAGCCAAAGAAAAAGGACTGAAATTAACTGTTTTTCAAAATAGAAGATGGGACAGCGATTTTAAAACCGTGCAGAAAATTATTTCTGATGAGGTTCTTGGTGAAATTGTAGAAGCTGAGTTTCATTTTGACAGATACAATCCGTCGTTGAGCCCAAAACAGCATAAAGAAACTGTTAATTCTGGATCGGGAATTTTGAAGGATTTAGGTTCTCACATCATAGACCAAGCTTTGTGTCTGTTTGGTTTGCCGCAATCTGTTTTTGCTGATATTCGTATTACTCGGAAGCATTCCTTAGTAGATGATTATATTGATATTTTACTGTATTATTCTAATTTTAGAGTTCGTCTGAAAGCGGGATTTTTTGTACGAGAAGCAAACCCAGCGTATGTCATTCACGGAAAAAAAGGTTCTTTCCTCAAACCGCGTGGTGATATTCAAGAAGACGAATTAAAATTAGGAAAAAAACCGAATCTAACTACTTGGGGAACTGAACCAAAAGAAAAAGCAGGTTTATTACACACGGAAACCAATGGTGAAATCGTAAAAAAAACGATTCCTACCTTACAAGGGAATTATTATACTTTTTTTGAAGGTGTTTGTAATTCGATTGTAAAAGATACTTTAGAACCTGTAACAGCAAAAGACGGCCTTCATGTAATGCAAATTATCGAAGCTGCAATAGAAAGCAGTTTACAGAAAAAAGTAGTTAATTTATAGATTTTTAAGTGTAAATAAATTGTGGGAATTTGTGGTGAAATAAATTTTTGTCTATGACTATTATCCTGCAAGGTTTTAAAAACCTTGTAGGTGTATTTAATCAAATATTATTTCTCCAGTTTTAAAGTTTTTTAAAATCTTTAGTTATGCATTAATCAAGATCAAGCCTTTATTTTTTATAAACAATAAAGTTGTATTTTTTTCAGACGCGTTTGTTTTGATTCAATTGCCAATTGCTTGTTGTATTTTTGCAAACTAATATTTTAAAAAAATTGGTTTGATAGATTTAAACTTCTTAGGAAAGTCAAAAACAAAAGCAAAGTTCAAAAAGCAATATAGAGACATCAAGATTTCGTACTTAAACCGAATTCGTTGGGCAGTTTCTATGTTTTATTTCGGAATGGGTTTGTGTTTTGCTACTTGGGCGAGTAGAATTCCAGATATCAAAACAACTTTGCAACTCAGCGAAGGAGATTTAGGAACTATTTTATTTGCGTTGCCATTAGGACAATTAGTAATTATGCCGTTTTCGGGAAAATTAGTGAGTCATTTTGGAAGTCACCGCATGTTAGTATTTTCGTTGTTATTTTACGTTTTTAGTTTAACAAATCTAGGTTTGGCCAATAACGCTTGGCAATTATCAGCGGGATTATTCGTATTTGGAATTTTTGGAAATCTCTCTAATATTGCCGTAAACACTCAGGGCGTTTATACCGAAGTACTTTTCAAAAAAACAATCATGTCTGCTTTTCACGGAATGTGGAGCTTTGCCGGATTCATGGGTGCTTTAGTAGGATTAGCAATGCTTGCCTTCAAATTAACACCCTACATTCACTTTGTAATCGTGGGTGGAATAGTGTTTTTAATGATGGCTTTCAATTTTAAATTTTTGATAAAAGCGAAAGAAACCATCAAAGTTAAGAAGAAAAAAATATTCTCAAAACCAGATAGCGCTTTATTATGGTTGGGAATAATTGGGTTTTGTAGTATGGCCAGCGAAGGCGTTATGTTTGACTGGAGTGGCGTTTATTTTAAAGACGTTGTCAAAGCACCAGGGCCATTAGTAATTTTAGGATACACTTCATTTATGATTATGATGGCCGGAGGACGATTCCTTGGAGATACTTTAATCCGTAAATTTGGAAGAAAAAAGGTGCTCAAAATCAGCGGAATTATGATTTCTACAGGACTTTTTACAGCAGTATTTTTTCCATATATCATTCCTGCAACTCTTGCCTTTATGTTAGTCGGACTCGGAGTTTCCACGATTGTGCCTACCGTTTATAGTCTTGCTGGAAAAAATCCAAATGTTTCTCCCAGTATAGCTTTAACTACGGTTTCGAGCGTGAGTTTTCTTGGTTTTCTGATGGGACCGCCTATTATTGGTTACATAGCTGAATTATCGAACCTAAGATTTTCATTTGCATTCATCGGTGTTTTTGGAGTTCTAATCGCATTTATGGTTTCCAAAATCGAAACAATAGAATAATTTTTTGTATTTGGAGCACGATTTTATTTTTCAAAACCCATTTTGTCCCGCTATTCGCTGTATCTTTTACTTTTTAAAAAAAAAGTAAAAGGATGTCGCTGCTATCGGGGCTCTATAGTCATTTTTCTTTTCTAAAAACGACTTGAAGAGAAATCTTCGAAATACACTATTTGTTTTTTTTTACTTGAAAATCAGTTTGTTACTATATTTTTTATATATTTAACATTACAATTCTGTTAAACAGGAGTTTAGTTTTATGCATCCATACAAATACCACTTTTTTCTGCATAGAATTATTTAAAGTATATACCACTTTTCCAAAATTCATTTTTTAATCATTTTAAAGTTGCTATTCCTTTTAGGAATACACTTTCCACACGTAGTTCAACCTATAAAGTAAATTTTTATGGTTGAACTTCTTGTTGGGAATAATGAAAAAATATTTCTCTTCGGTACTATTTTAATAAAGGTAATCATTAACACAACCTGAATATATGAATAAATTTTACTTTACAATTTTCTTTTTCGTTCATATAATAAACAGTACTTCACAAAACAATACTGGTTTTTTTGGAAAAATAATTGAATCTAAAACTCAGAATCCACTTGGATTTGTGGTCGTTAGCATTCAAAATTCTAATCGAATGCAAATCACTAAATCTGATGGCGAATTTAATTTTGATGGCGTTTCTTCTGGTAATCTATTAGTCCTTATTCACAGCCAAGGATTCAAGGACGCTTTGTATCCAATAGAGATTACCCAAGATCAAAAACTTAATTTAGGGACAATAACGCTAGAAGAAGATCAAACTTTAGAACAACAAAGTAGTATAATTACACTTTTAGAAAGTGATTTTAGTGACGAGAACAGCAGTTCCGAAAGTACTTCTGGACTTTTACAATCCTCTCGTGATGCATTCTTACAAGCAGCTGCTTTCAATTGGGGACAAGCTCGTTTTAGAGTTCGAGGATTAGATAGTGAATATTCTACCCTGATGATTAATGGTGTTTCTATGAATAAAATATATGATAGCAGGCCACAATGGGGCGAGTGGGGCGGACTGAATGATGCCTTGCGCAATCAAGAATTTACTCTAGGAACGGCAACTTCCGATTATAGTTTTGGAGGTATTTTGGGAACACAACAAATCAACACTAGAGCTTCCATTTACAGACCTGGCTCCCGCATCACATTTTCAGGGACAAATACCAATTATAGTTGGCGCACTATGGCAACTCATGCTTCTGGAATGAATGCCAGCGGCTGGGCTTATGTAGTTTCGGCTGGAAAACGTTGGGCACAAGAAGGCTATTTTGAAGGCACTAGCTATGATTCAAATTCGTTTTTTATAAGTCTCGAAAAGAAATTAAGTGAGCAGCATTCACTAAATCTAACTGCAATGTATACGCCCAACATAAGAGCTAAAAATTCTCCTAATACTGCAGAAGTGACAGCCTTAACTAATGTGAAATACAATTCTTATTGGGGCTTTCAAGACGATAAAAAGAGAAATGCTCGAGTGAAAACAATTGAAATGCCCACAATCATGCTGAATCATTATTTTAAAATCAGTGATAAAACAAATCTAAATTCTAGTGCAACGTATCAATTTGGAACAATCGCAAATAGCAACATCGATTATCAAAGTACAGATAGTCCAGATCCCTCTTATTACAGAAAAATGCCTAGTTATTATAGTTCGATGTATGCAAAAGATAGTGGCGAATTCTCGGGAGCATTTACACCAGATTATGAAAATGCCGAAAAAAGTAAAACTTCATTTTTAGCAAATCCTCAAATGGATTGGAATGCTATTTATAAAGCGAATCAAAGCCCCGTTCTAGATTCTAACGGAAAAATTTTAGGTTATGAACCTGCAAAAAGTAAATATGTTTTGTATCAAGATCAAGTGCAAGATCAAACTGCTGCAATTACAACTAATTTGAGCTCACAATTATCAGAGAATATATTTTTGAATGCAGGCGCATCATTCAAAAAATTAAAATCACATTATTCTCAACATCTACTAGACTTGCTGGGTGGTTTATATTTTGAGGATATTGATCCTTTTTATAAAGGAAATCAGTCGCAGTCTGATCTCAATAATCCAAATCGTCAAGTGGTAGTAGGCGATACCTATGGATACAATTATAATTATTTTGCTACTACTTTAGACGCCTTTACCCAATTCAAATTTACCTACAATAAAGTCGATTTTTATCTGGCACAGCAGTTCTCAATTAGTAAGTACCAAAGGGAAGGTTTATACCAAAACGGAATATACGAGACCAATTCCTTTGGAAAAAGTGAAAATGTAAATTTTGAAAACTTTGGATTCAAAGCAGGCATCAATTTGAAGATTTCTGGAAAGCAATTGGTGACTTTCAATGCGGCACATTTGACTAAAGCTCCATCATTACGCAATACTTTTTCTAATTCACGATTAAATAATGCTATAGTAAATGGACTTGAAAGTGAGAATATTAGTAGTATGGATATTAGTTATATTTATCGTTCACCCAAATTAAAAGGGAGATTGACAGCCTATTATTCTTTAATAAAAAATGCAACTCAAATTTCCTTTTTTTACGCTGAAGGAATTTTTGATAATGGTGCTGGTTATTTAAACACGGATGCTTTTGTAAGTCAAACGCTAACGAAGTTAAATAAAAAGAATATTGGTGCTGAGCTTAGCTTGGAATACCAATTGACTTCTACAATAAAGACTACCCTTGCGGCAGCTTTTGGCGAATATACCTATGCGAGTAATCCTAAAGTTACTTTGATAAATGATGCTAAAGCTTCTGTAGAAAACATAAATCCTATGTTTGATTTTGGAACGGCCTCACTCAAAAATTACAAACAAGCTGGAATGCCGCAACGAGCATATTCATTTGGTTTAGAATACAGAGATCCAAAATATTGGTGGATTAGTACTAATGTAAATTATCTCACTAATAGTTATATTGATGTTTCTGCGATTTCCAGAACCGAAATATTCTATAAAAACCCTGCCTCGGGGTTCAATTTTCCTGAAGCAACAGAGGAACGCGCAGCTCAATTATTAAAACAAGAAAAATTTGATCCAGTTGTGCTTTTAAATCTTGTAGGTGGAAAATCATGGCGTATTTACGGGAAGAATTTTGGTGTTTTTGCCAGCATCAATAATGTACTTGGTATCACGTATAAAACGGGTGGTTATGAACAAGCCCGAAACGCAAATTTCAGAGAAATGAATCAAGATGTTTCTAGTGGAACGCCTTCTTTTGGGAATAAATACTTCTACGGATACGGAAGAACCTATTTTATAAATCTATTCATCAACTTATAAATAAAAAAATGAAAGCAATATTTCAACCAGTCTATTTATTTTTGCTAGTTCTGCTCCTATCTATCAGTTGTGCAAAAGAGGAGATCGAGGCACCAAAACTTATTTGTACCCAACCCGATTTAATAACTAATATTCAAGTCAATCAAGTTCGTGCTAATGCAAATGCAATCGTAGCGCAATATAAATACGATGATATTATAGAAGCGTATGTTGTTTCTAGTGATGAATCTGGGAATTTTTTTAAAACGATTTCTTTTCAAACTTTGGCAACAGCCACAATACCGGCGGTAGGTTTTAGTGTTCCTGTTGATGCCACAAATTTGTATATTGATTATCGACCGGGAAATAAAGTGTATATAAAATTGAAAAACCAGTACACCGATATTTCGTTTGGTGCAATGCGTATCGGAGGTATTACGGTAAGTTCATATAATGATGGTGGAGTAGGACGACTATCCCAAAATGATTATAAATCAGTTTTAAATGCCTCTTGTACAAATCTAAAAGAAGAACAACTTATAAAAACCGTTACGATGTCAGATTTATTAAATGATTCCTATTTGAATACTTTAGTAGAGGTAGCTGATGTTCAATTTGTCGAAGCTGCAGTAGGAAGACATTATTTCGAGGAAGGGAAAAATGTAGGTGGCGCTACAAATTGGGGTTTAATCGATAAAATGGGTAATCAAGTGTATTTTAGAACGAGTAGTTTTGCTGATTTTGCTACTAAATTTGTGCCCGAAGGAAGAGGAAAAGTGCGTGGAATTTTAACAAAGTATGGAAACGATTATCAATTATTAGCACGCTCTGAAAAAGACGTACTTATGTCAGGAACTAGAGCCATTGCTTTTTTTTCACAAGATTTTGAAACTGTTGTGGATAAATCTAATTTGAGTCTTCCTGGCTGGGTAAATATTGTTCAAAATGGTAAAATTTCCTGGAAAGGAGCCGTTTACTCTGGAAATGGCTGTGCTGAATTTACTATTTCAGGTACCAAAGTGGTTTCCAATGTAGCATGGTTAATTTCTCCAAAAATAGATATGGATGTCTATAAAAATGAAATTTTAACTTGTAGAACAGCACAACATCATCTAGACGTAGATTCACCATTAAATACAATTGAAGTATATGTCTCTACTAATTTTGATGGGTTGAATGTAACGAAAGCAACTTGGACTCCATTAGCCGTTAATGTGCCAAATCAAGCTACACCATGGTATCAATTTGTTGGTAGTGGAGCAATTGATTTATCTTCTTATAAAGGTAAAATCAACGTTGCTTTTAAATACATTGGATCTGGAAAAAATTTAGCTCTTGATGGCTCTTTTCAGGTTGATGATGTTCAGATTTTTGGTGATAAGTAATTTGACTATATTTGCGCCTATACTAAATAAAACACACCATGAAATATGCCTTATTAGCTCTTGTTTCTTTTCTATTTGTTTCTTGTTTGTCAGATACAAATACAAATATAGAGACTCAACCTGTTGATTATAAAGTCCAAAATGAAAAAGAAATAACGGATTACATTGCAACTAAAAACCTAACAGCTGTAAAAAGTGATTCTGGATTGTATTATGTTATTAATGAAGCGGGTACAGGAAAACAACCTACTTCAACTTCGAACGTAACGGTTGCTTACAAAGGATATTTTACAAATGGATCAGTGTTTGATGAAAGTAAAGCAGAAGGTCTTTCTTTTGGTTTGCAACAGGTAATAAAAGGTTGGACAGAAGGAATTACTTATTTTAAAGAAGGTGGAAGCGGAGTTCTTTTAGTTCCTTCTCACCTTGGCTATGGTAGTGGAGGAAGACCAGGCATACCTGGAGGAGCAGTACTTATTTTTGAGGTTAAGTTAATCACTGTAAACTAATACTTTTTGCTTATCTAACATTCCTAATTGGGCGTTTATATCAAAAAAGTAGTTGTATGATTAACTATTTGTGGTTGGTAAAAACACCAAGAAAATACTCCAACTCATTGTGTTCAGGCTTAAATATATAAATTTGAACTATTAATTTTAAACCTTGATTGGTTTTTGTAATTTGGCGCACCCAAATTGATATAAATATTTAATGAAAACCTACTTTATTACCCTATTTTTAATAGCCTATCCTTGTTTGATTCAAAGCCAAATTTTAGATAACTCCGTTAAGTTAAAACAAATAAATATTGTAAAGACTAATTTCCGTAATTTAAAAAGTGGCGAAATTATAAACAAAACGATCTTGTTTAAGGAAGGTAAACTCTTATCCATTAAAATCTCTGATGTCATTCAAAGTTTTTTTTATAATCCAAAAGGGTTATTAGACATGACAGTCAAAGAAAGACAGGCAAGTAATTGGAAAGAGGTCGTAAATTACACTTATAATAATGAGAATCAACTAGTAAAATTCACCAAAAAATACGAAGAAGGAGGCGAACTTGTTACTAAAACAGTTGCTGTAACTTATGAAGGATCTAGAGTTAAAGCAATAACTAAAAAAAGCAATAGCCATCAAACTCTAATTGATGATATTGAATATGTTGTTGAAAATGGACGTGTTGCCAGACGTTCTTCTAGAGATCGAAATAAACAAATCGTTAATAAAATCGAGTATTTATATTTTAAAGATAATATCATCAGACATAAAGGAATGGTTGGTGATAAATCAATGAACAACTATACTTTTGACGATAAAAACTCAGCAGATTTATTAATAGTCAAAAATATTTTTGGTCAAAATTATAAAGTTATTGTTCCTTTGATTTCATTTCATGAAGATGAATTTAATTTTGAATCAATATCAAATAATAATGAATTAAGTTTTAGTTCAACTGCGGTAAATGCTATCGGTATAA
>CBDUEE010000121.1:0-8806 GCA_965366105.1 uncultured Flavobacterium sp.
GTAGTCTGTTATTCCAAGTTTTTCAATGTACTTGATGATCTCATTTTCGTATTCTTCTTTTGGTAATAATTGAGCAGAAAACAAGGTGTATTCTAGCAAAGCTTCTTGTGAAGAAGTAGGTAATACATACATAAATCGAGTATTTCCTCTTTGCTCTACAGAAAAATCCATAAAAGTGGCTTGATCTGGAGTGAAAACCGCTTCTTTTGATTTTATAAACCAACCAATAAAATGTTGCTGCAAAAGCGGATAATTAGTTTGGTTTTCTACTTCTGATTTTCTGTAAATACTATTAATTACTCTGCCACAAGTGAAGTTTTCTGAAGGTGTTGCAACAAAAACATGATTTTCTAGCTCGTTGATATCGGTGACTTTTTCGTTCAAAAAAGTAATATTCGATTGTTTCGAAATCAGTTCGAATACTTGATTGTAGAAATCTAAGCCTTTTACCATATTGTATCGATATGGCTTTAAATCAAGATCCCGACTAAATTCAGCATTGGCAAACAAAGCCGAATCCCATTTTTTTGAAATACTTTTTTCCCATTTGGATTCTTTCTGCTCCCAAAAACACCACGTTCTGTCATTGGTCTTTTTTGTATTTTCATCGATTAACAAAATGGATTGATTGGAAAATTTTCCCGATTCAATCATTTTATAAATCGTCATTAAAGCTGCTAAACCAGTGCCAGTAAAAATGTAATCGTAATGTTTCATAATAATTGGAGCATAATCATCTCCAAAAATAGGCAATTATTTCAGTTTGTCAAGGATAAGCACCAAGGCTTTCGCCGAAAGAAAGGAAGCTTGTTGCAATATAATGGAGTTATCATGATCGAGTATTGTCAAGCTAGGATAAACGACTTGATTGTCAATTGTCGCTAAGGCTGTCGCCAATTCGTGAACTCCAGTATTTGTTCCGTTCGGTTGGAATTGAAATGTATGATTATTGAAAATTATGTCTTGTTTTGTTTCTGCATCAAATGAAATGAAATAGAAATGGTCGTTTAGCGTTGCTACAATTTTTGGGTTTTTGAACGTAGCATTTTCCATCATTTTGCAATATTTACACCAATTTGTATGCGTAAATACAACTATAGGTTTGGGATTTGCCTTTGATAATTGTTCTGCTTGCTCAAATGTGTTTAATTTCAATTGGGCAAAACCCGAAGGAATTGCCCAAAGAAACAATACAAATATGTAAAGTGCTTTTTTCATTATTTCAAAGTGTATCGTAATCCTAGAAAAGTTCGAATTCCTTGATTTGGTCCATAAACATAACTTGGATCAAAAGTTAAAGCGTACGGATTATCAGCGGTGGCTTGTACATTTCCAGTTGCGTCATATTGTACATTTTTATCAAATGGATCATTTGCTCTTGCAATAATAAACGGATTTCCTTTGTTTGGCGTCCAATTTAAAAGGTTTTTCACTCCTGCGTAAATTTCCATTTTCTTAAACTTATTAAAAGTAAATTGGATATTTTGGATGCTCCAAGTTGGAGAGTAGTCTTTTCTTGGATCTAAAGGACCTAAAGTTGGTAAACGCATTGGGCCGTACACATTTCCAGTATAATCTAGGTCTAAGAATAATTTATTTATTCGATACGAAATCGCCCAAGTTCCTGAGAATTGTTCTGTTAAGATTTGCTTAGTAGTAACGTTGTTCTCTGTTTTGGAAACATCCATAAAAGTAGCTCCTAAAATCATTTTCAAACCATTTGTGAAAACGAAGTCAACATTAGAGCTTATTCCTTTAGTAACTGCGTGACCATCTAAATTTTTATAAATAATTTGGTTAGGATTTGTGTCATAATCAGGAATAATAGAATTACTAAATCGAGTGTACCAAGCGGTTGTTTCAACTCCTATAAAAGTTCCATTTTGAGCGTAAAGTTTCTTCAAATAGTTCAAGTTAACATTAAACGAGCGCTCTGGCTTTAATTCTTCAAGCACAATTACGTCGCGAGAACCGGTTAAAGCAGCATGTTCTTCAGTAAATAGATTTACAATTCTAAAACCAGTTCCCGTATTGAAACGTAGAATATTATTGTCATTCAGTTTCCATTTATAAGCTAATCTCGGAGTAAAAATAGAACCGTGGTTGCGGTTGTAATCGTAACGAGCACCAAGAAGTACTTTATGATTTTCATTAAAAGCAACTTCGTCTTGCACAAATAAACTTGGAATCCAGTTGATGTCTTCCTTCACTGTTGCAGTCGTATTATCATCGTAATATTGATAGCGCAAAGCTGTTCCAAAAAGCAAATCGTGATTATTTAGTTTTTTGTCCCAAGTCAGTTGCCCAAAACCAATGCGCTGTTTCGCTAAATACGGAATATCTCCATAAACCGAGTTTTGATCGTGATCCGTATAGGAAAAAGAGAATAACATTTTCTCGGCGATAGGCAATTCATAAGCGCCTAACAATTCCCAACGTTTGGTATAAATGCTCTCGCCATAGACTTCGTTTCCGCCACGGTATTTTTTCTCCCACTGCATTTCACCGCCCCAGCGATCTTCATAAAAATAACGTCCTGCTAATGAGAATTGCTTGTTATTTTTTCGATTAAAATTCCATTTCTGGAAAACAGAGATTCGATCTTGTAGCGTTAAGTCAGTAAAATTATCGTTGTTGTTGTCTATTGGATTACTGTAGTTAAAGTAATTAATTCCAGTTAACATCGAGATGTCTTTAGTAACATTTGCTTTAAAACCTAAGTCAACGTTGAGTTCGCCCCAATCAGTTAAGAATGAATCAGCAGAAAAAAGAGGTGCATTTTTAGGATTCTTAGTGATGATATTTATTAAACCACCCACGGCTTCACTTCCATACAAAGAAGAAGCAGGACCTTTCACAATTTCGATACGTTCCAATAAAGAATTAGGAATTCCAGAAAGTCCGTACACCGTTGAAAGTCCGCTCACGATAGGCATTCCATCAATCAAAACCAAAGTATATGGACCCTCAAGACCATTGATGTGAATATCTCCAGTGTTACAAACATTACAGTTCAGTTGCGGACGTACACCATTTACGTTTTGCAAGGCTTCAAAAATATTTGCAGTTGGATTTTTCTTAAAGAAAATAGGTTTATAAACTTCGACAGGCACAGGACTTTCTAAACGCGATACCGCTTTTAAAGTTCCAGTGATTACCACTTCATCTAAAGTATTATTTTCCTGAAGTTCAAAATTCAAGTAGATATCAGTACTATCGCTAACCGTGAAATTACGTGTCTTTGTTCTAAAACCAGTATAGGAAACTTGGATTTCATAGGTTCCTTTTGTAATGTTTTTAATGTCAAAATTCCCTTCGGAGTCGCTAACTGTTGATTTTTTCAAGGTTTTAATAACAACATTTGCTAGTGGTAAAGGCATTCCATCAGCGGAAACGCTTCCTTTAAGTGTAGTTTGACCAGTCATTATGATGCTGAATAGTATGCAAAAAAGTAGAAATAGATTTTTCAATGTTTTGTTTTTAGTTATGGATGTGTTTATAATTTAGACAAATCTAAAAATTATATTTGATAAAACAAAAAAACATAATTATATTTGCTTCAAATAGTTGTAGATGGGTAAATCTTTAGAAGAGGTCCACGGATCAGTTTCGACACAAAATAAAAAATCAGTTTTTAGAAAAATATTAGCCTTTTTAGGACCAGCCTACTTAATTAGTGTGGGTTATATGGACCCTGGAAATTGGGCAACTGACATTGCCGGAGGAAGCCAATTTGGTTATTCGTTATTATGGGTTTTATTGATGAGTAATATCATGGCTTTGTTACTACAAAGTTTTAGTGCCCGATTGGGAATCGTAACGCAGCTCGATTTAGCGCAAGCTTCTAGAGCCACTTATTCTAAATTTATTAATTATATTCTTTATTTTCTGGCTGAAATTGCTATCGCGGCCTGTGATCTTGCTGAGGTTTTAGGAATGGCCATTGGTATCAATTTATTATTTGATATTCCGTTGATCGAAGGCGTTCTTATTACCGTTTTAGATACTTTTCTACTGCTATTTCTTATTAATAAAGGGATTCGGAAAATGGAAGCCTTTATTATTGTTTTAGTTGTGATAATTGGAGTTTCTTTCGTTTTCGAAATGTTTTTTGCACAACCAGAATTAGATAAAGTTTTATACGGCCTAATTCCTTCTATGCCTAATGAAGCTGCGCTGTATATCGCAATCGGAATTATTGGAGCAACCGTAATGCCGCACAATTTATACTTGCATTCCTCATTGGTGCAAACCAGAAAATTTGACCGAACACCAAAAGGAATTAAGCAAGCTATTAAATATAATTTTATTGATTCGACGATTGCATTGAACTTAGCTTTTTTTGTAAACGCCGCCATTTTAATTTTGGCAGCAGCCACATTTTACAAAAGTGGAATGCACGAAGTAGCCGAAATTCAAGATGCACATAAATTTTTAGCACCACTGTTAGGAACCAAATGGGCTCCCATATTATTCGCTGTTGCATTGATTGCCGCTGGACAAAGCTCGACCGTTACAGGAACTTTAGCGGGCCAAATTATAATGGAAGGCTATCTTAATTTAAGAATACAACCTTGGGTGCGAAGAATAATTACGAGATTAATTGCGATTGTTCCTGCTGTGATCGTGATTAGTATTTTTGGTGATGGAGTAACGGGAAAATTGCTGATTTTTAGTCAAGTGATTTTAAGTTTACAATTGGGATTTGCTATTATTCCTTTAATCCATTTTGTGAGTGATAAATCAAAAATGAAAGGATTTCATATTAGCAGAATCACTCAAATTGCGGGCTGGACTGTTGCTTTAATTATTGTTTCGTTAAATATTAAATTGGTTTATGATGAAATAAAAGGTTGGTTAGATGCTGCTGAAAACCCACTTATTTTATGGTTGACGGTGGTGCCTTTGGCATTAGCATTTTTAGTATTGCTCATATATATCATTTTCAAACCTTTCGTTTCAAAATCAAAAATTGATATTCAAAATCATTCGCCACACAATTTGAAATTAAAATTTGAAGAATCGGGGACTTTAACTCATAAAAATATTGCTGTCACCGTAGATTTCTCTGATTCTGATGAGGTAGCGTTAAATACTGCTTTTAAGTTGGGCGGCAAAAATGCGGAGTACACTTTAATACATGTCGTAGAAACGGTAGGAGCAATGGTGTACGGTGAAAAAGTAGATGATCATGAAACATTAATTGACGAGAAATTATTAAACGAATACAAAGAAATGTTGACAGCAAAAGGATTTACGGTTAGTACAAAACTAGGTTTTGGAGATCCAGCCAAAACAATTCCAAAAATCATTAACAAAGAAAATTTTGATATTTTAGTTATGGGAACACATGGCCACACCGGATTTAAAGATTTAATTTTTGGAACTACTGTGGATAAATTGAGACATAAAATATCTATTCCGTTACTAATTGTTAAAAATTAATGTTTTCCTGGAGCTATTTGCTTCGCCAGTTCTCTTTGCTCACATCTAGTTGTATAAAATCCTGTGATTGCTAAGAAAGAAGCAATTACAGGATTTTATATAATATCTGACATAAACTATTGACCTTCAAGAGCCTTTTTGTTTATATTCAAGAGCCTTCATTATTTGAGAAAAAGTAAATTTTTGTGATACAGAAATAAATTTTGTTTAAATGCTTTAAAGAAATTCGTACTGAGCCATCTTATTAAAAATATCAAACTATTAGTTACTACTATAATTTTGGATTTTAAAATAAAATCTAAAATTTTATAATGAATCAATGAATAAAAGTAAGTCTTTTCGATTTTGCGCTGAAAGTTTTTTATAGCCGTCTTTACTTTTCTGCGCTTCACCTCCATGCCATAAAATAGCTTCTTCAATATTTCTGGCGCGACCATCATGTAGTAAATTGGTATGTTTATTTACCGTTTGAATTAATCCTATACCCCATAGAGGCTGTGTTCGCCATTCGTTACCTGAAGCTTTAAAATCCTTTGCATTATCAGCTAAACCGGGACCCATATCATGCAATAACAAGTCGGTGTATGGACGTATAGTTTGATTTCTTAATGACACTATAGGGTGTGTATTTCCAGTTTTCATTTTTGGTATATGGCAAGAAGCGCATTGTAAAGTTTCAAAAGTTTTTTTACCAGCTAATACATTTTGATCTTTATGGTTTCTTCGTGCAGGAACTGCAAGTGTACTTGAATAAACGGCTACTCTATCTAAATTTATGTTTGTTATTTCTGGAGTTCCACCATTTGGGATTTCGTCGCAATTTACGCCTGGTGGACAGTTTTCATTGGGAAATAAATAGGACGTAATACCCATATCTCCAGAAAATGCTGCAGCAACTTGTTGTCGAACGTTTGGCTGATTTGATTTCCATCCAAAGCGTCCTATTTTGGTAGACTTTGTAAGTATATCATAAACATAATTTGGCCTTCCTGAAATTTCATTTTTATTATTGTCAATAGCAAAAGCCAAAATAGTGCTTTCGTCGATCGCTTCTAGCAGTCCTAAGCCAGTCATTTGTGGCGCTATCCTAGGTGAAATTTTTGTAGAAGTTCCCAGACTTCCGTACCCTAAATCTCTAATGTGGTAACTAGGTTTTTGTAACTCAACCGTTGTTCCGTCGTCAAATTTCTCTATAATTGTTTGATATGAAACTGTATAGGAACCTTTAATAGAATGTCCTAAAATAGCACTATCCTGCAACTGCCCGCCATAAATAGGATCTACATAATCACTTCCATCAGGATAATTACCTTCCGTAGTTAAACGCAATAATAGTCCGCGAGATTTTTCACCATCAAATGCTGGTGGTCTACCTCTTCCGTCTTTAAAGTGGCAATTAGCACAGGAAACTGAATTAAAAAAAGGTCCTAATCCATCTCTAGCTGTTGTTGAAGCAGGTGCGGATACCCAACTTTGTCTAAAAAAAGAGTTGCCCACCCCAAAATCTATCTGTTCACTATTTGTCAAATTAGTACCTGCAAAACCAAAGGCTTCTTCTGAAGTATTAAAAACAGTAAAATCACCGCCAGAAAATTGCTCTTTCTCATCTGCTTGCAAATCAACATAAACTTCGTCTGTATCACTACAACCTACTAACGTTAGCAAAGAGATCGTTAGGAAAATTTTTAAAATCTTTTTCATAGTAAATAAAAAAAGTGCTCTATTTAAAGAGCACTTGATAGTTAAATATTAGATAATTAGCCATTAACAATTATTCCAATTTTAGCTGCTCCAGCAAGTAAATTTTTTCCAAAAACTTTAATCGCAGAAGAACCTGCTGTAACTTTTTTTCCTTCAGTTGATGCTGTCCCACCTGAGATTGCTAGATCAAAAGGAGTTTGTATTGCTGCAACTTTTGCTAGTGCGTCTTTTATTGAAGCAGCGGTGTCTGTAAAGCTAGTTTCATTCACTTGTTTAACTAGATCTTCTAAGGACGCTCCATCTATTGTGCCGTATTTTCCTTGATATACATTAATAACTCCTTGTAAATTTAAAGCAATATCTCTATGTGTATTGTCACTAAAACAAGAGTGTTCGTCTTCTTGATCTGCATTTTCTAATGCAACATCCATACGTTCAACGGGCAATTCTGCTAACGCTAGAGTAGTGATTCCTAAATACATGTTTTTTAAAGCCGTATCTTCTGCCAATGCTAAAAATTCTTTTCTATAATCACCTCCAACTTTCCATTGATTTACTAAGTAGTCTAAATTATCAGTTAAAACATCAGCACATGCATTCAAATAATCCGCTCTTCTTTTTTGATTTTTTGCAGTTCCAGCGACCGTTTGTAGATAATCAGTATAAGGTCTTAGTCCTGCTTTTTTCTCAGATGGGTCTGTCAAATCTTGTCCCCACAATAAAAATTCAATAGCGTGATATCCTACGGCTATATTCTTTTCGCCTGACTCCGTTTTACTAATTGTCAGCAGCACAGTTTTGTTAATTATAGGATAAAGCAGAGTTTGATTAATGATTCCATCTTGTGTCGATGTTCCATTATTATCAACATAATCAATAAAGTTTTCATCTAATGGCCATGAGTTAATTAATGCTTCTGGACCATTATCTCCGGTGTCAATTGGTCCATTTGCAAAACGATAAGCCTCAGTGGTGCCATAACTTTCTCTTGAGACCTTCCATGCATTTTTTGCTGCTATAAAATTAGCCTCTGAAGGCGTGGTTGTAAAAGTTGTTACTGCTTTTTCTAAAAGTACGGCATCATCATAAGCTTGCTTGTAATTAGCATATGCTATCGCGGCATAATTTTCAATTACTTGCTTTTTTGTTACTTTCTGTTCAACTTCCGTAGACTTATCATCACTAGTACAAGATGCAACTGTCACACCAATTGTAAAGATAAAAACTGCTTTTAAAAATGCCTTATTCATATTATTGTTATTTAGATTAATTAAAAAGAAGGGCAAATATAAAAATATTTATTTAATAAATATTTCTTAGTTCGAAGAAATTTAAGATTTAACATTTGTCTAATTATCAGAATTTGCTACCATTTTTGAAAAGTTCGTTGAGCATAAAAAAACCTTAAATTAATTTAGAATAAATTCAAATAACTTATTTGACTTTTGTATTTTTGTAAAAAAATTTTTAATGAAGAAGCTATTATTTTTATTTTTCGGACTTGGGATTATTATATCTTGTTCGTCAAACGACTCAGATACAGGCACAACCAGCAATCCTGATGCTTTTGATAGAGCGGCACTCTTGACAAATTGGGCAGATAATATTATCGTACCACGTTATGAAATATATAAACAGAAAACAGTTCTCTTACATAGTG
>CBDUEE010000122.1:0-8787 GCA_965366105.1 uncultured Flavobacterium sp.
TATGAAATTCGTAATCATCACCCACGTTCCACACATTTTTGAGCAAAATCAGTATTATGCCTATGCTCCTTATGTTAATGAGATGAACATTTGGGCTAAGCATGTTACGGAATTCATAGTGGTGGCCCCAATAGTAGCATTAGAGAAAACGGCTATTGATACTTGCTATGTTCATCCTAGGATTAAATTTTTATCTATAAACACTTTCGATGTACTGAGTATAAAAGGCTTGTTGCTTAGCATTATAAAAACCCCAAAAATTAGTTGGAAAATTTACAATGCTATGCGTTCTGCCGATCACATTCATTTGCGTTGTCCTGGTAATATAGGTCTATTGGGATGTGTAATTCAAATAGGTTTTCCGTCTAAAACCAAAACTGCTAAATATGCGGGGAATTGGGATCCAAAATCCAAACAGCCTTGGACGTATAAACTGCAGAAATGGATTTTGTCTAATACTTTTTTAACACGCAACATGAAGGTATTGGTTTATGGAGAATGGGCCGATAGTACTAATACTATAAAACCTTTTTTTACTGCTACTTATGCTGAAACGGATAAAAAGCCAATCCATAAAAAAGCGATAAAAGAACAAATTAATTTTGTTTTTGTAGGTGCGTTAGTGTCAGGAAAGAATCCTTTGTATGCGATTCAATTGCTTGAACAATTGGCTAAAAAAGAATATAATGTCAAGTTGACACTTTATGGGGATGGAGTAGAACGGAAAAAATTAGAAAGATATTGTACTGCAAATAACCTAGAAAATGAAATTGTTTTCAAAGGGAATCAAACCAAAGAAACTATTCAAAAAGTGTATCAAGAAAGTCATTTTGTGATTTTACCTTCCAAGAGTGAAGGCTGGCCAAAAGTGATTGCCGAGGGGATGTTTTGGGGTTGTGTACCAATAGCCACAAAAGTGTCTTGTATTCCTTTTATGTTAGATAATGGCAATAGAGGAATTTTATTGGATATGGATCGTGAAACAGATATTTCTCAAATAGAAACGGTTATGACCAAACAAGATCTGTTCGATGAAATGCAAATCAAAGGAGCAAAGTGGTCTAGAAAATATACTTTAGATTTGTTTGAACAAGAAATTAAAAAATTATTGGTAGGACCATAAAGTCGTTGATACAATTTTAAATATAATGCGTAGTTTAAAATACGAGATTTATCTTTTTTTTAAAAGTATTCAAAAATAACGATTCTATCTTTCTTTTTTATTTTTAGATGCTGGAGTTTGCAAAGTATCCTGTTTTGCGGATAATAGAAATAATTCAATAAGTTTAAAAAAAAAGACTTTGATTCAGGTTTAGCTCATCTTTTTATTTATTTAACTACCTTTGTTTTGGTTTTTTATAGTTTTGAGTATTGATGAATCCAAACTATATAATAACACCATTACACTAATAGTATTTCTGCTGAGAAGTTAATTCCTGTTTTATTTATTTATGAAAAAAGCGATTTTTTATTTATTATTACTTACTAATATATGTATTGCGCAAAGTTCAAGTCAGCAAAAGCCAGCAAAGGATACAACCAAAGTTAAAATAGCTCCTATTGATCTCTATAGAGTTATTTCCATAGAACGTGACACCACTTACATAGATACCTCACTTACAATTCAAAAAGAATACAGTCATAATTATCTAAGAAAAGATAATTTTGGCCTTTTACCTTTTGCAAATGACGGACAGACTTATAATACTTTACAATATAGTTTAACTGATTTTTCTCCATATCCTGAATTTGGTTTTAAAGCAAAACATTTCAATTTTTTAGAAGCAAAGCAAATTAGATATTATTCTGTTGCAACTCCTGTTACCGAATTATATTTTAAAACCACCATCAAAAAGGGACAATCTGTTGATGCTTTTATTACCTTGAACACTTCAGAAAATCTAAATTTTTCGATAGCTTATAAAGGGTTGCGTTCTGAGGGTGAGTATATTAATCAATTGTCTAGCACTGGGAATTTTAGGTTTACAACTAGTTATAATACTAAAAATAAAAGGTATTTTGCCAATGCGCATTATACATATCAAGATATATTAAATGAAGAAAATGGCGGAATCACAACCATTCAAGATTTTGAAAGTGAAGACCCAAATTATAATAACCGACAACGTTTTGAAGTATATTTTAATGATGCAAAGTCATTTTTAAAAGGGAAAAGAGTTTTTTTAGATCATAATTTTAGAGTTAACCCTAAAAAAGGAACCAATAATTTATATGTGACCCATCAATTTAATTATGAGAATAAATTTTTCGAATACAATCAGGCAACGGTTCCCTCGACAGTAGGTAATCAAATAGTTTCTCGTTTTGGAAAGTCATTTTTAGATAGCGGAATTAATGATCAAACGCATTATAATAAAATGTATAACCGCGTAGGACTTATTTATGAGAACACGATTTTAGGTAATTTTTTGTTTTTTGCTGATGATTTTAGATCAAATTATTACTACAGTAGGATCCTTATTTTTGACAATCAAAAAATAATTCCTAGTTCATACAGTCAGCAAATAAATAGCGCAGGCGGTCAATATGAGTATCGTGATGGTAAATGGAACGGAAAATTCTTGTATTCTAGATCGATAACTGCGCAATCTCTCTCTAATCTTGATGCACAATTGAAATACGATTTTAGTGACGATATTCAATTCGTATTTCAATATCAGAATATTAATAAACTACCTAATAATAATTACAATTTGTACCAGAGTAGTTATGTTCAGTACAATTGGTTTAATAATTTTAAAAACGAAAAAATTAATGTTTTCAAAGCCAATGCAATTTCGCCATGGATAAATTTTGAATTACAATTTTCCGTTTTAAAAGATCATTTGTACTTTGCCGATGTGTCATCTGTAGCTCAAAAACTTGTTCAAACTCAAATTATATCGCCCTCACAATACGATGGAACAATCAATTATCTATCAATTAAAGGAAGTAGAGAATTTAAGTTTGGGAAATTTGCTTTAGACAATACCCTATTGTATCAAAAAACAGAACAAAAAAACGAGATCCTGAATGTTCCAGCTATTGTAACTCGAAACACTTTTTACTACACTACTTTTATGTTCAAAAGAGCGTTGTTCTTGCAAACAGGAATTACTTTGAATTACTTTTCTAAGTATTATGCAAATGATTATAATCCGGTGATTGGTGAGTTTTTTGTACAAAATGAAAAACAGATTGGAAATCATCCAAATTTTGATTTTTTCATCAATGCAAAAATTCAAAGAACCAGAATATATTTCAAAGCAGAACATTTTAATTCTTCTTTTACTGGAAATAATTTTTATGCTTCACCAAACAATCCTTCTCGTGATTTCACCATTCGTTTTGGTTTAATATGGAATTTCTTTAATTAATTCTACAAGAGAAATATTTCTTAATAACTTTTTTGGATTGTCTTATAGTACTCCCGACGTTTTTTATTGTTTTAGAAAAGGGAAGTAAAGGGTACAATTGCAACTAAAATTCGTTGAACTCTTATTTTAATAAAAGTATTGTGAAGTAATCGCCAACGCAATAATTCGTTTGCCATACTATTTTGTAACAAAATACTATCTTTGCAAAAGTATTTATAACAATTTACAATCTTAAAATTACAGCTAAATGCAATACGCAGAAAATATATTAGGGACAATAGGCAATACACCACTGGTAAAACTCAATAAAATTACCGCAGAAGTAGCTGCACTTGTGCTTGCTAAAGTAGAGACTTTCAATCCTGGTAATTCTGTAAAAGATAGAATGGCAGTGAAAATGATTGAAGATGCTGAAGCTGATGGACGATTAAAACCAGGAGGAACAATCATTGAAGGAACATCGGGAAATACAGGAATGGGATTAGCTTTAGTAGCTATTATCAAAGGCTATAAACTAATATGTGTTATTTCGGACAAGCAATCCAAAGAGAAAATGGATATTCTTCGTGCCGTAGGAGCAAAAGTAGTCGTTTGTCCTACTGATGTAGAACCAACAGATCCACGTTCTTACTATTCAGTTTCAAAAAAACTAGCTGAAGAAACGCCTAATTCTTGGTATGTAAACCAGTACGATAATCCTTCTAATGCTATAGCACATTACGAACAAACAGGACCAGAGATTTGGAAACAAACAGCTGGTAAAATTACTCATTTTATTTCTGGTGTAGGAACGGGTGGAACTATTTCTGGTGTTGGAAAATACCTAAAAGAGAAAAATCCAAATATTAAAATATGGGGAATAGATACGTATGGCTCTGTTTTTAAAAAATACCATGAAACCGGAATTTTTGATGAAAATGAAATCTACTCCTATATAACCGAAGGGATTGGTGAAGATATTTTGCCTAAAAACGTCGATTTTTCTCTAATTGATGGATTTACAAAAGTAACAGATAAAGATGCGGCAGTATATACGCGTAAAATCGCACTACAAGAGGGGATTTTTGTGGGTAATTCAGCTGGAGCAGCAATCAAAGGATTGTTGCAACTCAAAGAAAATTTCAAATCTGATGATGTAGTAGTTGTTTTATTTCATGATTCAGGGAGTAGATATGTAGGTAAAATGTTTAATGATGACTGGATGCGTGAAAGAGGTTTTCTTGAAGAAGAAATTACTAAAGCTGGAGATGTTATCAAAGATCATATTGACAAACCATTAATTGTAGTACGTACAGAAGAGTTAGTATCCCATGCTATCGAACGTATGCGTAAATATAAAATTTCTCAAATACCAGTTATAGATATTACCGGTTTTGTAGGATCTGTTGATGAAAGTGATTTGTTCCAAAGTTACGTTGCGGATAAAAATGTTGCCGATAAACCCATTAAAGAAATTATGGGAAAACCATTTCCTATAGTAAAACAAGGAACGGCTATAGAAGAAGTTTCTAAATTATTTACTAAAGATAATGCAGCAGTTTTAGTAGAATTAGAAAATGGTACGCACCATATTATCACCAAATATGATATAATAGGTTCGATAAAATAAGTTTTTTTAAGAGTTATTTTAAAAGAATTTAAATTGATTTAGTGCAAACCATAAAATGAATACCTAAATCTTATAACTCCAAACCAATTACTGATAACACACAAACCAAAAAAATGACTTTTACCGCCATAGATTTTGAAACTGCAACCGCTTTCCATCCTTGTTCTGTGGGGATTGTTACTGTAGAAAACGGAATTATTGTAGATGAGTTTGTAAGTTTAATCAAACCGCCAAATAACGTATATTCTCCTTTTACCATTCAAGTTCACGGGATTTATCCTCGTGATACTATAAATGCTAAAAACTTTGGGCAGGTATTTCCAGAGATCCAAAAAAGAATTCAGAATAGAATTGTAGTGGCGCACAATGAAAGCTTTGATCGAAATGTTTTGGCTAAATCAATGGCTCTTTATAATTTAGATTATGCTGATTTGAATATTGCGTCACGTTGGGAATGTACCGTAAAAATATATAAAGCAAAAGGACTCAAGCCTACAAAATTAAGTGATTGTTGCCGAGAAATGAAAATTCAACTCAATCATCATGAAGCTTTATCTGATGCTCGGGCTTGTGCCAAATTATATTTGCTACAATAATTTTATATTGTCAATTCTAAAATAATCCAATCTTAACTCTCTTCCCAAGAGAGAGTTGGGGTAAGGTTTAACATTTATTATTTTATATGCTCAGCTGGTAAAACAAGAGTATTTTCTATAAGCCGGTAAAAATTCCAGATACATTGCAAGAGCTAAAACTAGTTCCTTCAGTAGCAACTTCAGGAATTTTAATACCAACATATGTCTTCCTGAGGAAAGATTACCTAAAAAAATCAAAATAGAGTTTGTTAGCGTTCAAGAACACCAATGGGACCTGCTTAAACCAGAGGACCATAAACCACCATCAAAATTTCAGATACGGGATTATTCAATCGATAGGATTCACAATCTGTTTTCACTCTCAAACATAGTTTCCTATTGTTGTCCTGCCATTTCCGTTTTCATTAGCAGGAGGGGATTTTAATCCTTTTTGCAAACCATCTAAAAATGGAATAGATTGGTCTGTTGGAATCAAAAATACAGATCCAGTTCTATCATAAGCATCACCATTCGATTGTTCTGTTAAGTCAATAAATACAGTATTTCCTTTTTTTTAATTTCTGAAAATTTAACTTTTTTGATGATGATAGTTTCATTGGTAAACTTAGGAATGTTGTTATTTGATTGAGGAAAATCTGTGAGATTGATGATTTCTTTTCAAATACAGAAATATTGGTAAAACGACTGCTCCAAAATATATCTTTATATAGGAGTTATTTACTTTCCTAGGTAATGGAGCTTGAAGTTATAAATAAAAATTTTTCACCAATTATTTTCAGCAATGTTCTTTCAATTATAAAATATATAATTTACATATTTTATAATTTAGGGATAGTTTTATGTTTAAAAACAACAAGCGTTTAGGTGTTAAATCAGTCGTTATTTGTATGTTGTTTTTTACTATCTTAGTCTTTCAACTGTTCGATATTTTCTAAAAACCTTACTAATGAAAGAAGATTTTCTGCATCATCTATGGAAATTTAAGAAGTTTGATACCTTAAATTTGAAAACTTCAAATGAAGAAGAAATCACAATCATCAATGTTGGACAGTATTTAGAACTGGCTGGTCCAGATTTTTTTAATGCTCAAATTACTATTGGAGGTCAAAAATGGGCAGGAAACGTAGAAATTCATCTTAAATCTTCAGACTGGTATCTTCATAATCATGAACAAGATTCAGGTTACGAAAATGTAATTTTACATGTTGTTTGGGAAAATGATGCGGTGATTTTTAGAAGTGACAATAGTGAAATTCCTGTACTGGAACTAAAAAAATATGTGGAGTCTACAACGATAGCCAATTACCAATCTTTACTATTGCCAAAATCATGGATTTTTTGTGAAAAGCAATTGCAAGAAATCGATGAATTTACTTTAAATAACTGGCAGGAACGTTTGTTTTTTGAGCGATTAGAAAGAAAGTCAAAACCTATATTTGATTTGTTAGAAGAAACAAATCAGGATTGGGAAGCAGTTATGTTCAGCCTCTTGGCAAAGAATTTTGGATTGAATACTAATGGCGAAGTTTTTATGAAAATTGCTCAATCTATTCCCTTCTCGATTATTAGAAAAGAAAGTTTCGAAGTCGAGAATTTAGAGGCATTAATTTTTGGAATAGCAGGTTTGTTAGAATTTGAAAAAGAAGATAATTATTTCAAAGATTTAAAATTTCGATATTTTTATTTGTTACATAAATACCAAATAAATAAGACACATATAGATCCTGTTCAGTTTTTTAAACATCGTCCTGATAATTTTCCAACAATTCGATTGTCACAATTGGCTAATTTATACCATACGCATCAAAATTTATTTTCAAAAATAAGTACATTAAACTCTTTAACTGCTTGTTATGAGTTATTTCAGATAGCAGCTTCTGAATATTGGAAAAACCATTATCAATTTGATAAAGAAAGCCCGAAGAAAAAGAAAATGCTTTCTAAATCCTTTATCGATTTGATTATAATTAATACCATTATTCCACTACAGTTTGCTTATGCAAAAAGTATAGGAAAGGAAGTTTCTGAAGATTTAATACGTTTGTTAATTGAGGTTGGTCCTGAGAAAAATGCTATCATAGATAAATTTTCTTCTTTTGGAATACAATCAAAAAATGCTTTTGAAACCCAATCTTTATTGCAACTCAAAAATGAATATTGCAATAAAAGTAAATGCCTGGAGTGTGGTATTGGAATGGAGTTATTAAAAAACAATTAGAAAATTTATGAATCACTTAATTTCGTAATTTTGTCGATAACCGATAACCGATCACTATGTCTGCAATTATAAAACTAAAATTCTTTTTTGAAAAATATGGTTTTCACGTTTCTTCTCGTTTAGCGGATACATTAGGAATGCGTGCTAGTAGTGTCAGGTTATTTTTTATTTACATCTCATTTGTAACGGTTGGACTGGGTTTTGGAGTATATCTAACCTTGGCTTTTTGGATTCGATTAAAGGATTTAGTACGTGCTAAACGAACTTCTGTTTTTGATTTGTAAATTAAAATTTAGGTATAAAAAAAGGGACTATAATGCTTTATGCACTATAGTCCCTTTTATATTAAGTAGTAAATCTATTTATCAGGATTGTTTAATTTACTGTTTTTCTTGCTATATAAGAAATAGATAACAACTCCAAGGATCATCCAAATTGCCAATCTCTCCCAGCTTTCAATAGGTAAACCAGCCATTAAAACTAGGCAGATAAGGACACCTACAATAGGGAATATTGGAACAAAAGGTACTCTGAAACCTCGTACTGCATCTGGGTTAGATTTTCGCATAACAATTACACCAATACAAACAAGTGAAAAAGCAAACAAAGTACCTATGCTTACCATATGTCCTAAATCTGATACTGGAACAAAGCCTGCAAATAAACTAACAAATACCATAAAAAGAAGATTCGTTTTATAAGGTGTTCTGTTTTTAGTATGTAAAGTGCTGAAAAACTTAGGTAAAAGACCATCTACACTCATACTATAAAAAACTCTACTTTGCCCCATTAACATTACTAACATTACAGAAGTATAACCTGCAATAATAGCAATTGTAAGTGCTGAATTTAAAAATGTATAACCTGTTTTTGCAAATGCAGTCGTAACAGGACTTGCATCCCCTTTAAAATTAAGATAATTTTCTAAACCAGTTAATACAAAAGCAAAAAGAACATATAAAACAGTACAAATTATTAAAGACCCTA
>CBDUEE010000123.1:0-8733 GCA_965366105.1 uncultured Flavobacterium sp.
TTTTTGCTATGACTATGTTGATGGCGATGTATTCCACTTGGGCAGAACGTAAAGTGGCTGCTTGGCTTCAAGATCGTGTAGGACCAAATAGAGCTGGTGCCTTTGGATTGTTGCAACCGCTTGCAGATGGTTTGAAATTGTTTGCAAAAGAAGAGTTTGAGCCTAATACACCCAACCGATTTTTGTTTTTTGCTGGACCAGCAATTGCCATGAGTACCGCTTTGATGACTAGTGCTGTGATTCCGTGGGGTGATAGATTACACTTGTTTGGAAGAGATATTTTATTGCAAGCAACTGACTTAAATATTGGTTTGTTATACTTTTTTGGAGTAGTTTCAGTGGGTATTTACGGAATTATGATTGGTGGATGGGCTTCTAATAATAAGTTTTCGTTGATAGGTGCCGTTCGTGCGGCTTCGCAAATGGTTTCGTATGAAATCGCGATGGGACTTTCTATGATTGCTTTATTGATGATGACTGGGACCTTGAGTTTAAGAGAAATTTCAATGCAACAAGAAGGAATGAACTGGAATGTATTTTATCAGCCGTTATCCTTCATTATCTTTTTGATTTGTGCTTTTGCTGAAGCCAATAGAACACCTTTTGATTTAGCAGAATGCGAAACAGAATTAGTAGGTGGCTATCATACGGAATACTCATCCATGAAAATGGGATTTTATTTATTTGCTGAATATGCTAATATGTTTATTTCATCGACGATTTTAGCTGTACTTTTCTTTGGAGGATATAATTATCCTGGAATGAGTTGGGCAGTTGAAAACTGGGGAGTAAATATTGCTAATCTTATCGGGTTTGGTGCTTTGTTTGTCAAATTATGTGGGTTTATATTCTTCTTTATGTGGGTTCGTTGGACTATTCCAAGATTCAGATACGATCAATTAATGCATTTGGGTTGGAGAATTTTAATTCCGTTGTCTATCGTTAATATTATGATTGTTGGAGTTGTAATTTTGAGAGCAGAGATTTTTGCATATTTAGGATTTTAATTAGTACAGAAAAGCCCTAGCCCTGATAGTAGTGGAAATCCTTTTTAGTTTTTCTTAAAAACTAAAAAGATTGAAACGGATAGCAGGAATAAGCTTCAAATAAAAATAAAAAATGTCAATAGAAAGTATATCCTTATCGGGAAGAAAAAAAGTGGTCTCTAACAAGGAGATGACTTTTTGGGAAAGAATGTATCTTATTGCGATTGTCAAAGGTTTGATAATTACAATTAAGCATTTATTTAAACGCAAAGTAACGGTTCAGTATCCAGAACAAATACGACCAATGAGTCCTGTTTATCGTGGTCAGCATCAATTGAAACGGGACGAACAAGGTAGAGAGAATTGTACCGCTTGTGGATTGTGTGCGTTGTCATGTCCTGCAGAAGCGATCACAATGAAAGCTGCAGAGCGCCGAGGTGATGAGAAGCATTTGTACAGAGAAGAAAAATATGCAGAGATTTATGAAATAAATATGTTGCGTTGTATTTTTTGTGGATTGTGTGAAGAAGCTTGTCCCAAAGATGCTATTTATTTGACTACTTCAAAAGTATTGGTTCCTTCTAATTATGAGAGAGAAGATTTTATTTTTGGTAAAGATAAATTGGTCATGCCATTAGATATCGCAATGAAAAATGCTCAAATAAAAAACGTTAAGTAATGATTCATATACCCGATTTTGCGAATGCAAGTGCCATTCAAATTATATTTTGCGTTTTAGCATTTATAACTTTATTAACTGCATTTTTGACGATTTACAGTAGAAATCCTATTCATAGTGCTATCTATTTAGTGATTTGTTTTTTCTCTATTGCAGGTCATTATCTTTTGCTTAATGCTCAATTTCTTGCCTTTGTTCATATAATAGTTTACTCTGGGGCGATTATGATCTTATTTTTATTCACCATTATGTTGATGAATTTGAATGAGAAAAAAGAAGTACACAAGCCTAGAATTACAAGATTAGGTGCTATTGTATCTTTCTGTTTGATTTGTTTGGTTATGATTGCTATTTTTATCAATTCGAAACCTATCGTTGGGGAATATACTGCAACTGGAGAAGATTACCAATCTATAAAAGTATTAGGTAAAATACTGTTAAATGAATATATGGTTCCGTTTGAATATGCTTCTATATTACTTTTAGTTGCTATGATTGGTGCTGTTTTATTGTCTAAAAAAGAAAAATTAGAAAAGTAATATGAACAATATTTTAAACCAAATAGGTATTGAAAATTATATATTCCTAAGCGTAATACTTTTTTGTATTGGAGTTTTTGGAGTGTTGTATAGACGAAATGCTATTATTGTATTTATGTCAATTGAAATTATGCTGAATGCAGTAAATCTTTTGTTCGTAGCATTTTCTACCTATCATCAAGATGCCGAAGGACAAGTTTTTGTTTTCTTCTCTATGGCTGTTGCAGCGGCAGAAGTTGCGGTAGGATTGGCAATTCTAGTTTCTATATTTAGAAACTTAGGATCCATTACAATCGATAATTTAAAAAACTTAAAAGGATAAACTGTAATGAATACGAATTTAGCTTTACTCTTATTATTAGCTCCTTTTTTAGGATTTTTAATTAATGTTTTCTTCGGGAAAAGTTTAGGAAAAACCATTTCTGGGATAATTGGGACATTAACTGTTGTTGTTTCATTTGCTGTTTCACTTTATTTTTTTGGACAAATATCTGCTTCGAAAGAACCAATACAAATTCAATTATTTGATTGGATTCAAATCAGTAATTTCAAAATAGATTTTGGCTTTTTGTTAGATCAACTTTCAATATTATGGTTGCTATTTGTAACTGGAATTGGATCTTTGATTCATCTTTATTCTATCAGTTACATGCACGATGATGAAAAAATCCACAGCTTTTTCGCATATCTAAATCTGTTTGTATTTTTCATGATTACTTTGGTCATTGGAAGCAACTTATTAGTAATGTTCATCGGGTGGGAAGGCGTAGGTCTTTGTTCTTACTTATTGATTGGATTTTGGTACAAAAATCAAGAATTCAATGATGCGGCTAAGAAAGCATTTATTATGAACAGAATTGGAGATTTAGGATTGTTGATTGGAATTTTCATATTGGGAATGTTATTTAACACTTTAGATTTTTCGACTTTAAAAACTGCAATTTCTGGTGCTACGGATTTAAATATGTACTGGCTTTCTGCTGCTGCTTTTGCTTTGTTTATTGGAGCTTGTGGTAAATCAGCTCAAATACCATTATACACTTGGTTGCCGGATGCAATGGCTGGTCCAACACCAGTTTCGGCATTGATTCACGCGGCTACAATGGTAACTGCTGGTATCTTTATGATTACTAGAATGAACTTTTTATTTGATTTGACTCCTGATGTTCAATCTATAATTGCTGTTGTTGGTGCTATTACGGCATTAGTAGCTGCTACAATTGGTTTGGTTCAAAACGATATTAAGAAAGTATTGGCTTATTCTACCGTTTCTCAATTGGGATTAATGTTCTTGGCTTTAGGATTAGGAGCTTATGAAGTGGCTGTTTTTCATGTAATCACACACGCTTTCTTTAAAGCTTGTTTATTTTTGGGTTCGGGTTCTGTAATTCACGCTCTAGGAGGTCAACAAGATATGCGCAATATGGGCGGATTGAAAAAAGCGATGCCAATTACTTTTGCAACGATGTTAATCGCTTCTTTAGCAATTTCGGGAGTTCCATTATTTTCAGGATTTTTCTCTAAAGATGAGATCTTGTTAGTGGCTTTCCATCATAATATTCCACTTTGGGTTATTGGTTCTATAGCTTCTATTATGACTGCTTTCTATATGTTTAGATTGATGTTTTTAACTTTCTTCAAAGAATTTAGAGGAACAGTAGAAGAAAAACATCATTTGCATGAAAGTCCATCTTTGATTACTATTCCTTTGATTGTTTTAGCATTTTTAGCAACGGTTGGTGGATTGATTAGTTTACCGGGAAATAGCTGGTTGAATGACTATTTAACTCCTATTTTACCAAAATTAGCTACAGCTGCTCATCATTTAGGAACTACCGAATATATATTGATGGCTATTGCAGTTGTGGGCGGATTAGTTGGTATTGGTTTGGCTTATGCCAAATACATCAAGCAAAATACGGTTCCTACAGAAGATGCCAGAATTACTGGTTTTTCAAAAGTACTTTACAACAAATATTATGTTGATGAAATCTATAATGCTATTATTGTTAAACCAATTAATGTTTTGTCTCTTTTCTTCAGAGATACTGTAGAGACTGGTTTATCGGCTTTAGTTTTTGGATTTGGAAAAGTTACTAACGAAATAAGTTACCAAGGAAAAAAATTACAAACCGGAAGTATTGGTCTTTATCTTTTTGCCTTCGTAATTGGGCTTTGTGCCATTGTTTCTTATTTATTTTTAGCTCAATAATCATATACTATGAATGTATCTCTAATATTAATTATACTTTTTGTTGGTGCCTTAGTCACTTTTCTCGCTGGTGATAAACTAGCTTCAAAAGTAGCGTTGTTCTTTGGATTGGCTGCGGCAGGTTGTTCAATCGTATTATTAAATCACTATAATTTAGGTGAAAACATCAGCTTCATCAGCCAGTGGATTTCTAAACCGAATATTTCTTTTGCTTTAAAAGCAGACGGACTTTCGTTAGCGATGGATTTATTAACCACTGTATTAACAGCAATTATTACTTTTTCTTCTTTTGGGAATGAATACAAAAATGCAAAATCATTTTATGCGTTAATCCTTTTCATGTCATTTGCCATGGTAGGAACATTTTTAGCGAGTGATGGTCTTTTGTATTATATTTTCTGGGAGTTATCTCTTATTCCTATTTACTTCATTGCTTTAGTTTGGGGTAATGGAGATGTAGAAGAACGCAGAAAAGCAGTTGTAAAATTCTTTATTTATACACTTGCAGGTTCGTTATTCATGTTAGTTGCTTTTGTTTATTTATACCAGAAAGCAGGAAGTTTTCTAATCGAAGATTTATATAAACTAAACTTATCTGCGACAGAACAATTATGGATATTCTTAGCTTTCTTCTTGGCGTATGCAATTAAGATTCCATTGATTCCTTTCCATACTTGGCAAGCAAATGTGTATCAAAAAGCACCAACTGTTGGAACCATGCTTTTGTCTGGGATTATGCTTAAAATGGGATTGTACAGTATCATTCGTTGGCAATTGCCTCTTGCTCGAGTAGCAGCGCATGAATATAAATATATTTTTATTGCCATTGGAATTGCTGGGGTTATTTATGGTTCAATCGTAGCCTTAAGACAAAGAGATTTAAAGAAATTATTAGCTTATTCTTCACTTGCTCACGTTGGTTTGATTGCAGCAGGAACTTATACGCTAACTCTTGACGGATTTCGTGGAGCAGTTTTGCAAATGATTGCACACGGTTTTGTAGTTGTGGGTTTGTTCTTTGTTGCTGAGATTATTTTTAGAAGATATGAAACAAGAGTAATTGCTGAAATGGGCGGAATTCGTTCACAGACACCAAAATTCACTTCAATGTTTCTAATATTGGTAATGGCTTCTATTTCATTACCATCTACTTTTAATTTTGTTGGAGAATTCACTGTTTTATATAGCCTTTCTCAAATTAATGTTTGGTTTGCTGTTTTAGGAGGAACTACCATAATTTTGGGCGCTTATTATATGTTAAGAATGTTTCAACATGCTATGTTAGGAGAAACGAATTCAAAACTATTTGCGGATGTAACCATCAATGAAGGAATAACTTTGGTAGCGGTAATTGCTGTTTTATTATTCTTTGGAATGTATCCAAAACCAATTACAGATTTGATTACACCAAGTCTTCAAGAAATTTTAAATCAAATTAATAGAATCAACTAGTCAGATAAAAAAATGAATACATTAATAGCTATAATAGGATTAGGTGTTTTATGCCTTTTATTTGAAATTTTAAATTTTACGAAAGCCATTGTGCCTATAACGATCGTTGGGTTGTTAGCCGTTCTTGGTTTGACAATATCTGAATTTGGTTCAACAGAAAGTTACTATAACAATATGATTGTTGTCAGTAAATTTTCAACTACATTCTCGTCTTTGTTTATTGTGTTGACTATTTTGTTGGTTGCTTTAAGTCATAATTTTTATGAAAATCATCAATCTAAGATTTCAGATTTTATTGCCATAAAAATATTTTTACTATCTGGAGCAGTGGCAATGGTTTCTTTCGGGAACTTAGCAATGTTCTTTTTAGGAATCGAAGTGTTATCAATTTCGCTTTATATACTTGCTGCAAGCGATCGTTTGAATTTAAAAAGTAATGAGGCCGGAATGAAGTATTTCCTAATGGGATCTTTTGCTTCAGGAATTATTCTTTTTGGAATCTGTATGATTTACGGTGCTATGGGAAGTTTTAATGTGAGTGATATTAGTGCCATGTCACAATCTGCGGAATTACCAGTTTGGTTCCCAATAGGAGTTGTGTTGCTTACTATCGGGATGTTATTTAAGGTTGCAGCTGTTCCTTTTCACTTTTGGGCACCAGATGTTTATGAAGGTTCTCCAACGATGACTACAGCGTTGATGAGTACTTTAGTAAAAGTGGTAGCTATGGCAACGTTGTATAAATTATTATCGGTAATGAATGCTGATATATCAGATGCATTTAAAACTGTTGTTGTGGTTGTTTCAATGGCTTCTATGACAGTAGGTAATATAATGGCATTGCGTCAAAATAATGTAAAAAGAATGCTTGCCTATTCAGGTATTTCTCATGCTGGTTTTATGTTGATGACTTTATTAAGTATATCAACTTCAGCAGGAAGTTTATTGTATTATGCTTCGGCTTATGCACTTTCAGGAATAGCTGCATTTAGTGTGATTATTTATGTTTGTAAAAATAGAGATAATGAAGATATTGTAAATTTCCACGGTTTAGGGAAAAATAATCCTTTGTTAGCAGCTATTTTAACAGCCTCTCTACTTTCTATGGCTGGAATTCCAATTTTTGCTGGATTCTTTGGTAAGTTGGTTTTGTTCACTCAAACAATTGAAGCAGGTTATTTAGCTTTAGTAATTGTAGCCGTTGTGAACTCAATTATAAGTGTTGGATACTATTTCAAATTGATTTTAGCGATGTATACTAAAGAACCAAACGAAGAAAAGAAAGCAACACCATTTGTTATTTATGCAGTTGCGGTTGTTGCCATTGTTTTAAATATTGCTTTAGGACTTTACCCTTCATTTGTATTGGATTTATTGCCTTAAAAATATTTTCATCTTAATATTAAAAACCATCAAGTTCTATCCTGATGGTTTTTTTGTTTAATTCAAAGTTTTTATCAACGTAAATATATCCTAAATGTTTTGCAAGTTGTTTTGCAAGTGTACTTTTTCCTGTAGATGAAAATCCGTCAATTGCGATTGTAATATTTTTCAAAATCATTGTTTTTTTTAATTCAAAGTTTTTATTCATGAAGTGATTTTTAAATTTTATTAAATAGAAATGTTCTTCTCTTTTTTTTGCAATTTAATTGAATGTGATGTTGGTTATTGGAACAACTGCTATGTTCTCTAAATGAAAACTGTTCTTGATCTAATCTGACGCTACTTTTGTTAATAATTAGTTAATTTTTTGAAGTATAGTTATTTTTGTTGGTCTAAAATTTATTTTTGAGTAACTATAACCACTAAAAAATAATAAATGAAGAAGTTTTTTATTTTGACCGCTATTACTTCGGTTTTGTTAATACCAACGGCACAATTTGCTCAATCTAGAAAGGAAAAGGAGAAGCTAGTTCAAACGAATGTCCCGGTACCAGAAAAAAAACCAGAAACTACCATTAAGGAATATGGAAAAGTAATCACAAAAGAAGCGAAGTCAGATGATGGTCTTTTTACTGTTCATAAAGTCGATAAGAAGTACTACTTTGAAATCCCCAATAAACTTTTAAACAAAGACATGCTTTTAGTAAGTCGTATTTCTAAGCTGCCTTCTGATTTGGGCGGCGGTTATGTTAATGCGGGTTCCGAAACCAATGAGCAATTAGTGGTTTGGCAACGTTTTCAAGATAAGGTTATTCTAAAAGTAAAATCGTATTCAGCAGTGGCTGATCCTAGTTTGCCAATCAGTATTTCTGTAAAGAATAACAATTATGAGCCCATTTTGTTTGCCTTTGACATTGTTGCTTTTAGTAATGATACTGAAAATACGGTTATTGACGTGACTAAGTTTTATAGTACAGATGTAAAAGCGATCAGTGGTTTGTCTGCAGCAATGAGAGAAACTTATAAAGTGAAAGGAATGGATGATTCCCGAAGTTTTATTACGGCAATGAAAAGTTTTCCCATGAATATTGAAGTGGTTCAAGATTTTACTTATAATGCTTCAAATCCACCAGTAATGAAGGATGCCGAAACGATCAGTATACAAATGAACCAATCGATGATTTTGTTGCCTGAAGTTCCTATGACTCCTAGATTAGCAGATCCTAGAGTAGGTTGGTTTACAATGGATCAAATCGACTACGGAAGTAATGAGTTAAAATCGGATAGTAAAACCTTTATTCGTCGTTGGCGATTAGAACCCAAAGATCCAGAAGCGTATGCTAGAGGAGAATTGGTAGAGCCCATAAAACCAATCGTATACTACTTAGATCCAGCAACACCAGAAAAACTTCGTAAATACATCAAGCAAGGAATTGAAGAATGGCAAAAACCTTTTGAAACAGCTGGTTTTAAAAATGCAAT
>CBDUEE010000124.1:0-8733 GCA_965366105.1 uncultured Flavobacterium sp.
ATAGTTTTAAGGTTGTTTCTTTCCTGTTCTAAAAGTTCCGCCATCTTGCTTAAAACGGAATCTCGTTTTTCTATTGGTAGTAAATGGTTCATCATTTTTAGTTTATTTCAGCCAAGGATTCTTTTAAAGCGATAATAAAACTATCAATAGCTTCCTTCTTGATTGTCAATGGAGGAAGAATTCTTAATAAGTTTTTATTATTAGCATTTCCAGTAAAAATATGTTTGTCTACAATCATTTTTTTACGCAGTTCACTCACGTCAAAATCAAATTCTACACCTAACATTAAACCTCTTCCTTTTACTTTGACAACTTCAGGAACTTGCTTGATTGCTTCTAAAAAATAGGCGTAAATTGTATTTACATTGTCCATTAATTTCTCACTTTCAATCACATCCAAAACCGCTATTCCAGCAGCACAAGCCAAATGGTTTCCTCCAAAAGTAGTTCCCAAAAGCCCATAACTCGCTTTGAATTTGGGAGCAATCAAGATGCCACCAATAGGAAATCCATTTCCCATTCCTTTTGCTAAGCAAATAATATCTGCTTTGATGTTATGATGTTGGTGTGCAAAAAACTTTCCGCTTCTGCCATAACCTGATTGTACTTCGTCTAAAATCAAAACAACATCGTAACTGGCACATATTTCTTCCAATGCTTGAAAGAACGCAGGTGTACCTTGGTCTAAACCACCAACTCCTTGAATTCCTTCGATAATTACAGATGAAACATCTCCTTTTTTCAATTCAGCTTCTACCAAATCGATAGTATTCAATGGTAAAAATGTAACAACTTGTTGCGCATTTATAGGTGCAACTATTTTTTTGTTATCTGTAACTGCAACTGCTGCTGATGTCCTTCCATGAAAGGAATTATCAAAAGCAATTACACGGGATTTATTATTGTGAAAAGAGGCTAATTTTAAAGCATTTTCATTGGCTTCAGCCCCAGAACTACACAGGAATAAGGTATAATCCTCTAAGCCTGATAATTTTCCTAATTTATGAGCTAATTCTACTTGCAAAGGATTCTGAATCGCATTAGAATAAAAACCAATATTATCCAACTGATTTTTTAATTTAGCTACATAATGGGATTGCGTATGTCCTATTGAAATCACGCCATGACCTCCGTATAAATCTAGATAGTCAATTCCTTTTTCATCTGTAATAGTACAATCCAGTGCTTTTACAGGGGTAATATTGTATAATGGGTAAACGTCAAATAAGTTCATTTTCTCTTTTTTTTAAAATCCACTTGGTTTCAAATTCAATCCCGTGCTTTCCTCTAGTCCAAACATTAAATTCATGTTTTGAACAGCTTGTCCTGAGGCTCCTTTTACTAAATTATCAATTACGGAAGTAATCAATAAACGGTTGCCTTTTTTCATCAAACTAATAATACATTTATTTGTTTGTACTACTTGTTTCATATTGATCCCCGTAGTCGTGACCGTTACAAAAGGTTGGTCTTTATAAAAACATTCATATTTTGCTACTATATCTTCTAAACTTTCATCGACTGAAGTGTATAAAGTGGCGAAAATTCCTCTTGCAAAATCCCCTCTATTAGGAACGAAAACTAATTCTTTAGTATAATCTAATTGCAGTTGATTAATACTTTGGTTTATTTCTCCTAAATGTTGGTGTTCAAAAGCTTTATAATGTGACATATTATTAGATCTCCAACTAAAATGTGTTGTTTCTGAAGGAGAAACTCCAGCTCCAGTACTTCCTGTTGTAGCATTAATATGTACGTCACTATTCAATAATTGGGCTTGTGCCAAAGGCAATAATGCTAATTGAATAGCCGTTGCAAAACAACCCGGGTTTGCAATAAACTGTGCATTTTTGATGGCTTTTTTGTTTAATTCGGGTAAACCGTAAACAAAAGTTTTAGTATCAAAACTCTTATCGTTTGTTAATCTAAAATCATTTCCTAAATCGATAATTTTAGTATGACTTGCAAACTGATTTTGCTCTAAAAATGATTTTGATTTACCATGACCTAAACACAAGAATAGCACATTTACGTTTGCGTTTACGGTATCAGTAAAATTCATTTCGATATCACCCAATAAATCATGATGCGCCACCGAAAGAGGTTTCCCAGCATTGGTTGTACTATAAACGAAATCTAATTTTGCGTTGGGATGAAACATCAATATTCTAATGAGTTCACCCGCAGTATAACCTGAACCACCTATTATTCCAACATTAATCATAATTCAAGTCGTTTACTGATGAAAATATGTTTTGCGCATTTCCTAAGATTTTGATAAATCCTTTGGCGTCATCTGATGTCCAAGCATTGTTCATTTCTCCATATTGACCAAAACCAGTATTCATCAAATCATTTTTAGATTCAATTCCGTCAAGCGAAAAATGATAGGGTTTCAAGGATACTGTTACTATTCCATTTACCGTTTTTTGAGTATCTTCAAGGAAAGTTTCGATGTTTCTCATCACAGGATCAAGAAATTGTCCTTCATGAAATAACATTCCGTACCAGTTTCCCAGTTGTTCTTTCCAGTATTGTTGCCATTTACCAAGTGTGTGTTTCTCAAGTAAATGGTGCGCTTTGATTATAATTAAAGGAGCAGCGGCTTCAAAACCAACTCTTCCTTTTATTCCAATAATAGTATCACCTACATGAATGTCTCTACCAATAGCATACGCATTTGCTAATTTTTCTAGCGCAACAATATTATTAGAAGGTTTATCCTTTTTGCCATTTACTGCAACTAATTCTCCTTTTGTAAATTCTAAAGTTACTTTTTCTTCACCTTCTTTCTGTAATTGAGAAGGGTACGCCTCGCTAGGAAGAGGAAGTCCTGATGTTAATGTTTCTTTTCCTCCAACACTAGTTCCCCAAAGTCCTTTGTTAATAGAATATTGTGCTTTTTCCCATGAATATTCTACACCATTTGCTTGTAAATAAGCTACTTCTTCTTGTCTCGATAATTTTAAATCTCGAATAGGAGTGATAATTTCAATTTCGGGAGCAATAGTTTGAAAAATTAAATCAAAACGAATTTGGTCATTTCCTGCCCCTGTACTTCCATGAGCTATGGCTTCGGCTCCAACAGATTTAGCATATTTTATAGCTTCCATTGCCTGAAAAACACGCTCAGCACTCACTGATAAAGGATAAGTGTTGTTTTTTAAGACATTTCCATAAATTAAATATTTGATGGCTTTGTCATAGTATTTATCTACAATGGTCAAGTTGGTGTGCTGTGCGCTTCCTAATTCATAAGCTCTCTCTTCGATAGCGATTAGTTCAGCTTCATCAAATCCTCCTGTGTTTATAAGTACAGTATGAACTTCATATCCTTTTTCGTTTTTTAAATATTTTAGGCAATAAGAGGTATCTAATCCTCCACTGTATGCTAGTACAACTTTTTTCATTATTTTATTTTTTTTCTTACACATCCGCATCCATAATACAGGTTGTTGATGCGGTTAAAGAGTATTGTTAATTATTTTAAATTTCTTGTAATTTTTAGCTTCTTGCCTTTGAGGAGGTTTTAAGATTAATCCTCTAAGAAAAGAGCTTGTTTTATTTTTTTTAAACGATTCCAAATCCGGACATTAAATGGGTGTTTTGGAGGTGTTTTGGGTTTTTCTTTAGGATCATAAAGCATTCCTGTACACAAACACATTTTGTTATCTTTACTTTTTAGAATTTCATAGTTTGTACACGTTTGACATCCTTTCCAAAAGCTGGGATCAGTTGTTAATTCTGAATATGGAACTGGTTTATAGCCCAATTCAGAATTGATTTTCATTACTGCTAAACCAGTTGTGATTCCAAAAACTTTAGCTTCTGGATACTTTTTTAAAGAATAATCAAATACAAATGATTTAATTTTTTTGGCTAAGCCCAGATTTCTATAATCTGGATGCACTATTAATCCTGAATGTGCTACGAATTTTCCGTGTTGCCAACTTTCGATATAACAAAAACCAGCAAATTTGCCATTGTCTAATGCGATAATAGCATCTTTACTTTCCATTTTTTTCTGGATGTATTCAGGAGTTCTTTTAGCAATTCCAGTACCTCTCAATAAGGCGGATAGTTCAATAGTATCGCATATTTCTTGCGAATATTTATAGTGTTCTTCCTGAGTTACAATGATAGAAATATTCATTTCAAGAGTTGAATTTTGAGTTAAACAATGTGTAATGTGTTTGTGTTTGAAATGAATTTTCACCAAAAGTAGGTACCATATAAAAACTATTTATTGCTAAAAAACAAATAGAATCATAGTATGCTATCAATAAATTAATAATATTTTTTGGATAGATTACTCCAATAGAAAATAATGGTAATTTCAAAACTAAAAAATGAAAAATGAATAAAAATAGATCAGAACACTGCTGGAAACTATACTAATAGCATCCGTACTTCGGGAGAAGTAGTAGGTCTGTTTGTCCGTGAGATAGGAGTTATATTTATATTGGTATTATTCATTGGTGCAAAAATACATAAATATTTGTAACGTGAGACTGATTTTGTGTTTTCTAACAAAATTTTATTGAATTGTTGATTTTTTACAACCAAAAAAAAACTCCTTAATGATTAATTATCAAGGAGTTTTAAAAAATAATGTTTTGGTAATGCTATTAGTTTCTAAATCTATTTTGGCTTATTACGTTTTTTATTTTGGCTTTTAAATCTTCGCCCGTATCATAAATCATTTGTTCGCTGTTAGGAAAAACAACAGGTTTTTTATCAAAATAGGAGTAATAATTATCATCAGATGCACGTCTATCTCCTTTATAGGTAGCATAAATATTTTCAAAAATATATTCACTTGTAATTGGAAATGTTTTTAGTAATTGATTACTTCTGTGGTTTATATAATCAATTTTTGCAGTAATCTGGCACGACTTAAACTGTCTGAATTCATAAATGCTTACTGTTGCTTTTCTAAGATTATCAACCATAACCACTTTTCCTTTTTCGTCCAGCACTTCTTTTCCGTTAGCATCAATTAGTCTTTTTACACCATCTTTAATAATGCGTTCTTTTGCAAATTCTTTTTCTTTTATTTGTTCAGGAGAAATATAAATCTCCCTAAAATTAATTATTAATCCATAGTCATAATTAATTGATTTTTGCTTGTTACTATGGTAAACGGTCCATTTATCATTCAAACCTATAGTACTAAAATCCAATAAATCATTTTGAAGACGGGTAGGAATAATCATATTAGTTTCATTTTTGGTGTAAACCGAAACATAATCTGAGCCTTTAAATTTAGCATCATCTATAAGTTGCAATACGTTTTTGTAATTTGGATTTATTTGATTCAAATACTCTAAGTCATCGTATGCTTTTCTAAAATTCATTTTATCTGATGTGATCATTAATTTTTTAGCATTAGCATATAAATATGTTGATAAAGCATTTTTACTATCAATTATCTGATCGTTATAATTATCAAAAGAAAAAATAGCATTTCTGCCTTCTTTTAGTAATTTTAAAGGAAGTAGTGGTTTTATTTTTTCCTGACGTTCGTTTAATTGTAAATACGTAGTATACATTTTTTCCAACTGAGCAGGATTGGCATCTTTTGCCAGTAGGCTTATCGTATTCAAATCGCGTTCTTTAGCTTTGGCAAAAGCCTCTACTAAAATATATACATAATCCTGTTTCCCTTTTTTATCTTTATTGGTTCGCAAATTAGAGACTGCATTATCGATCGCCTGATCATAATTTCCGGAACCTAATAAGTTTTGGGTTTGTTTGAGGCCACATGCCGAAGCAAGGATAAACAAGGATAATAACAACGTAATTTTTTTCATGTGTAGTGCTTTTTAGCAAGCATAAATCAATTTATATGTATTTATGACTGACCAAAAATAAGAAAATTATTAGATTTAATTAGTTTTTACTCGCTAAAAAAAAGTACCTATATTGATTTTTTAGCCATCTGTTTCATATTTATTTAAGGTAAGTTTAGCGTATAACATAAATTATTCTATTGATAATAAATAAACTTAATTACTAAATCATAACAGGTAATAAAAGGTTTTACCATTAAAAAAAAACAGAATAGAGAATTCTTTATTAAACAAAAAAACTCCAAAAGCAGTAGCTTTGGAGTTTTCTTAAAGTTTATAAAAAAATCTTATTTTCGTACGAAAGGTGGAAGTAATTTGCTGGAAACTTCGCCAAAACCTATTCTTACATTTTCGTTTTGTGAATACCCTTTCATTATAACCGTATCATTATCATTAATAAATTTACGTTCGGTACCATCTTTTAGTTTTATTGGATTTTTTCCTCCCCAAGTTAATTCTAGCATGGACCCTAAACTGTCTGGAGTTGGTCCTGAAATAGTTCCTGAACCCATCATATCACCAGAATTTACACGACAACCATTAGAGGTATGATGTGCTAATTGCTGACTCATAGTCCAATACATATATTTGAAATTTGATCTTGAAATTACAGTTGCTTCTGATTTTTCGGGCTGAATTGCGACTTCTAAATTAATGTCAAAAGAATGTTTTCCTTTCTGTTGTAAATAAGGAAGTGGAGTAGGTTCTTGTTTAGGACCTTTTGTTTTAAACGGCTCCAAAGCATCCATAGTTACAATCCAAGGGGAAATTGAAGAAGCAAAACTCTTAGCTAAAAACGGACCAAGTGGTACATATTCCCATTTTTGAATGTCTCTTGCGCTCCAATCATTTAGTAACACCATTCCAAAAATATACTCTTCTGCTTCAGTTATTAGAATATTTTCACCCATTATGTTCACATCAGTAGTGATAAAGGCAGTTTCTAATTCGAAATCTACTAAACGTGATGGACCGAAAACAGGTGTTGTTTCACCATTTGGCAATGTTTGCCCCATTGGTCTATGAACTGGAATTCCAGAGGGAACTATCGTAGAACTTCGTCCATGATATCCCACAGGAATATGAAGCCAATTGGGTAATAAAGCATTTGCCTCATCACGGAACATTTTCCCAGTATTGGTAGCGTGTTCTTTACTAGAGAAAAAGTCAGTGTAATCACCTATAAGAACAGGTAGTTGCATTTCTACATCTTCCATTCGAAAAATGATTATTTCCTTATCTTTTTCATTACCCTGTAATTTCGAGTTTTCTATATCAAAAAGTTCTGCAATTCGGTTTCTAACTAAACGCCATGTTTTTTGACCATCAGAAATAAAATCGTTCAAAGTATCCTGCATGAACATATCATCTGTAAGCTCAATGCCTTCAAAATAATTTAATTGTTGTAAAGCTCCTAAATCAATGGCGAAATCTCCAATTCGTGTCCCTACGGTTACTACATTTTCCTTTGTAAGAAAAACTCCAAAAGGTATGTTTTGGATCGGGAAATCACTATCTAAAGGCACTTCAAGCCATGATTTTCTATTTATATCGTTAGCTGTTATTGGCATATTCTGTTAATTATTTTGTTAAAAAATTACTCATCAAATATATTATAATCTAACTATTAACCAAACGTTTTTTCGTATTTTTGCATCAAATTAACGAAAATCAAAAAAATGCAACGCGACGAACAAATTTTTGACCTTATTCTAGAAGAACAAGAAAGACAAATTCACGGATTAGAGCTAATCGCTTCAGAAAATTTCGTAAGTGACGAAGTAATGGAAGCAGCTGGTTCAGTTTTAACTAACAAATATGCTGAAGGGTATCCTGGCAAAAGATACTACGGCGGTTGTGAAGTAGTTGATGTTGTGGAGCAAATTGCTATAGACAGAGCCAAAGAATTATTTGGTGCTGAATATGCAAACGTGCAACCACACTCGGGATCTCAAGCTAATACAGCAGTTTACCATGCTTGTATTAAACCAGGAGACAAAATTTTAGGTTTTGACTTATCTCACGGAGGTCACTTAACTCACGGTTCTCCTGTGAACTTTTCAGGACGTTTGTACACTCCTACATTTTATGGTGTTGAGAAAGAAACGGGATTATTAAACTATGATAAAATTCAAGAAATAGCAACTAGAGAACAACCAAAAATGATTATCGCAGGAGCTTCGGCCTATTCTCGTGATATGGATTTTGAGCGTTTTAGAGTAATTGCTGATAGTGTAGGTGCTATTTTATTAGCCGATATTTCTCATCCTGCTGGGCTTATCGCCAAAGGTTTGATGAACGATCCATTGCCTCATTGTCATATTGTAACAACTACAACACACAAAACTTTGCGTGGTCCTCGTGGTGGTTTAATCATGATGGGAAAAGATTTCCCAAATCCATTTGGTTTAACAACTCCAAAAGGAGAAGTAAGAATGATGTCTTCTTTATTAGACTTAGCTGTTTTTCCTGGAAATCAAGGTGGTCCATTAATGCACATTATTGCTGCTAAAGCGGTAGCTTTTGGTGAAGCATTAAAAGATGAATTCTTTACGTATGCTTTACAATTACAAAAAAATGCAAACGCTATGGCTGATGCTTTTGTAAAAAGAGGATACGAAATTATTTCTGGAGGAACTGACAATCACATGATGTTGATTGATTTAAGAAACAAAAATATTTCTGGAAAAGACGCTGAAAATGCTCTTGTAAAAGCAGAAATCACAGTAAATAAAAACATGGTCCCGTTTGATGACAAATCTCCATTTGTTACTTCAGGAATTCGTGTAGGTACAGCAGCAATTACTACTCGTGGTCTTGTAGAATCAGATATGGAAACTATTGTTGATTTAATTGACAGAGTTTTAGTAGATCATACTAA
>CBDUEE010000125.1:0-8700 GCA_965366105.1 uncultured Flavobacterium sp.
GGACTTGGCAAAGGTTAGTCACAAGGTTGTGGTTTGATTAAAGATTAGAAAACACGATATTGTTCTTTTAGGAATTTAGTTTGTGCCATCCGTTGTGGTTTGATTAAAGATTAGAAAACACGATATTAGTTGGCTTGTTACCTTCTGATTATCATGGAATTAAAGTGAAATATCGTATAAAAAAACGCCTCTTTTTTGGTTTGATAACCCAAAATTGAGGCGTTTTTTTGTTTCTATGTTTAATCTTTGTCAAAGTTTTAAACTTTGACGAAGAATCAAAATCAAAATAATTCTAATTGTGTGGGTTGAGGCGCTTTAGGAACTTCAGCTTTACCCCAAAAATTCAAAATATTACCAAATTGTTTATCTGTGATTCGCAAAATACTTACTTTTCCGAACGGTGGTAAAAGTCTGTGGATTCGTTTTTCATGTACGTCGGCACTTTCACTGCTAGCGCAATGTCTCACATAAACTGAATATTGCATCATACTAAATCCATCTTTTAATAGATTATTTCTAAATCCAGAAGCATTCCTACGGTCTTTCTTGGTTTCGGTAGGCAAGTCAAAAAACACAAATAACCACATTATTCGGTATCCGTTAAGCTCCATAATTTTGGATATTTAATTTTTTTACGATGACCAGTAAAACATTGCTGTAGTGAACTCGCCGTTTTCTGTAAACCTACCATCAATGGACTTTTTTCTTCTTTAAAATAAACAGTTCTTGTTAATATTTGTAATAGTTCTGCTTTAATTGCTGTATTGAGTTCTTGTTCATGATAGCGTTGCATAATGTCAAAAACCTTCTCGTCAACAACAGGTCGGAACGGTTCCATAATATCATCTGCAAGTGCAAAAGCATTGTATTTACTTTTATGATGAATTCCTAATGTGTTTAATAATCCGCTTCCAGAAAGGGATCTCGCAGTTGCTGCTCTTAAAATAGCATAACCATAATTTAAAAAATTATTTGGGTAATCACCATATCGTTCTCTTTTTATTCCATCTTTTTCTAAGTTGGGCATTGGGAAAAATTTCCAATATTGTTGTGCTGCAACTCCTTCCATATTTGTAGTGTCGCCACTCAACACTTTGCTAGCTAAAAAAGCAAATGAATTTTTAGTAGTAGTTATTTTTACAAGTAATTGCCCTTGATTGCTGATTTTTTCAACAATTGTTTGTTGCCATAATTGTTTTTTTAAAGGAATGGATGCTTCAATTTGATTTTTGAATATTTCTTGTTGAATGTGATGGCTGTTGAGGTTGAGAAACATTCCGTTTGGAAGATGATTGTTGCCACATATAATAATAGCAGTATTGTTCTCAACAATAAGGTTCATAGCTGGAATACTTAAATAAATTTCAGGATGATCTAATACTAAAAATCCAATATCTTCAATTGGAATTGCACTTTCTCTAGTTTCAGATTTTAGAATTAATTGAAGATTTTTAGTAGTAATTGATGACTTATTTTCGACGAGAATAGTTCTTTTTATCATAATTTCAGCTGTTTAATTAAGTTTTAAGAATCTAATAATGATATAAATTAAAGAATAATAAAATAGATTGTTTTACGGAAAACCGTAAAGCGAGTTGTTATTTTTTATTCTCACTATATTCCACAAAAAAAGCCAATAAGAATTTGCATTCCTATTGGCTTTTTCTAAAAAAAATATAACTATTCGTCTAATTTTATATTTCCTCGATCTTCATGATTATCTGGATGCGAGTTCGGATAGCGATGTGCCGTTATATCTGAATTCAAATCTTTGTTTTCGACCGTTTTCATTGCTTCCTTTTCTGTTGAAACACCTCGGCTTAAGCTCTCATTTTCATCCCACGACCTTTCTTCTTCATCAGGTAATGCGGCAATACTACCATCTACATTGCGCGCTCTTTGAACAATTTTTTCATTGCCATCTGCGTCAATTTCTACTTCTTCTTTAAGAATTGGTGCAGCAGGATTATAATCTTCTGGCAGGTTTTCTTCGCTAAATCCTTCGTTTGTATTTTGCTTATTATTGGTCTTTTTTGAACCTAAATTGTTGCTTTCCATATTTATTAATTTTAGTGAATGTCATTTGTCTATGTATAATAGTACGTTTTTTTACTGAGTTAGCGTAATCATTTAACATCGCTTTTGGTTTATATCAATAAATGTATCACAATACTATTTTAAATTTAGTCAAAACAAAACTATCTTTGCACGCACTTAATAATACAAACTAATGTCCCATTCTCATTTCATTATTCATAAGCCTTATGGCTATTTGAGCCAATTTATATACGAGTTAAAAAGGAAAAAGAAACTGCTGGGTGAATTGTATGATTTTCCAAAAGGAACTATGGCAATAGGTAGATTAGATGAAGATTCAGAAGGACTTTTGTTGTTGACAACTGATGGAATGATGAGTGAAGTCATTCGAAGCAAAAAAGTAGATAAAGAATACTATGTGCAAGTTGATGGTATTATAAATCAAGAAGCAATTGAGCGATTAAAAATAGGAGTGGAGATAGGATTTAATGGAAATAAGTACATCACCAAACCTTGTGAAGCAAGATTAATTGATGAAATTCCGGCTTTTGGTGCTCGTGGTAAAAAAATACGGGACGAACGTCATGGTCCAACTTCTTGGGCTTCAATTACTGTGAATGAAGGCAAATTTAGGCAAGTTAGGAAAATGACTGCTGCAGTTGGGTTTCCAACCTTGCGTTTAGTTCGTGTCCGAATAGGGAATGTACATCTCAATGATTTACAGGCAGGGGAAGTTATTGCCGCTGAAAGTTTTCTATAGCAATTGTAACTATTTAATTTTAATAGCAACATTAAAATTAAATAGTTACAACTTTACATATCAAAAATCAAAAATCTTTTTAAATGTTAAATATTGTTTTAGTAGAACCTGAAATTCCTAATAATACTGGGAATATTGGTCGTTTGTGTGTAGGTACTCAAAGTCGGTTGCACTTAATTCATCCTTTTGGATTTGTAATTAATGATAAAAATTTAAAACGTTCTGGACTCGATTATTGGGTACATCTTGATGTAACTGAATATCAAAATGTAGCCGAATGGAAATCTCAAATTCCAGATTTATCTCGTGTTTTCCTTATGAGTTCTCATGCTGAAAAATCGTATTTGGAAACGGAATTCCAAGATGGAGACTGGTTGGTTTTTGGAAAAGAAAGCAAAGGTTTAAGTGAGGAAGTTTTATCTCAATTTGAACATCATCTTACGATCCCAATGTCACATTTAATCAGAAGTTTTAATATCGCTAATTCGGTGGCTTTTGTTATCGGGGAAGCTAAGAGGCAGATTTCATTGAAAAAATAATTTTTTAAACAATTAAAAATTTTCCTTTTTCTTGATCAAAAATAATATGTTCATCGTTGAATAAAGTGGTAAAACTTCCTTTTGCAATAAAGTTACACGGTTCGTCTTGCACTACGGTTTCTGGTGTCATAATGATCATTTCGTCACTTAATTGTATCGCCATATCAATATCGTGAGTAGAAAAAAGTATACATTTCTCCGTTTCTTGTGTTAGTTTTTTTAACAATTTAAAGAGTGAAACTTTGTGCAATAAATCAAGGTGAGTAGTGGGTTCATCCAGAATAATCAAAGGTGTATCCTGAGCCAAAGCTCTTGCTATGAGAACTTTTTGCAATTGTCCATCACTGATTTCAAAATGCTTTTTAGCGGCTAGATGGCCAATTTGTGTTAGATTCATAGCTTCGTTTACTTTTGCTATATCAAGAGCCGCTAATTTACCAATCCAGTTGGTATATGGCTGTCTTCCTAATGCAACCAATTCAAAAACCGTTAAATTGCTGGGAGGTAATTTTTCGGTTAAAACAACGCTAAGATTTTTGGCTAATGTTAACGCATCAAGTTCATGAATCGAATTTCCATTCAGGATAACAGTTCCTGCAATTGTTTTTTGAATTCCCGTAATTGTTCGTAAAAGTGTCGATTTCCCAATTCCGTTGGCTCCAATTAAAGCGATTAGTTTTCCTTTTCTCAAAGACAAATCGATATCCGAAGCAACAATGGTTTTTTCTTTTTTATGAGAATAACCAATGCTTATTTTTGAAGCTTGTAAGATGATTTCGTTTTTCATTAGTTCATCATTTTACGTTTTCTAATTAATAACCAGATTACTATTGGTGCCCCAAAGATAGAGGTTACAGCATTAATAGGTAGTGTGATATCACTTCCTGGTACTTGCGAAATACTATCACAAATTAGCATAATTAATGCTCCAAAAAGAATAGTACTCCAAAATAAAATAGTATGATTACTCGTTTGAAAAATTAGTTTTGCAATATGAGGAACCGCTAATCCTATAAAGGCAATCGGACCCGCAAATGCAGTAATGCTTCCTGCCAAAATACTAGTAGCAAAAATGATAATCAGTCTTGCTTTTTTATAATTTAACCCTAAGCTTTTAGCATAATTTTCACCTAGAAGTAAAGCGTTTAAAGGTTTTATACTAAAAATACTCAACAGTAAACCTGTTAGCACACAACAAGACAATATGAAAATAGAAGTCCAAGATAGATTTCCGAGATTTCCCAATGACCAAAATGTGAATTTTTGTAATTGTTCAGCGGAACTAAAATAGGTTAATGTTCCAACTATCGCACTAGTCAAACTGCCAAACATAAGGCCAACAATTAAAATAGCCATAGTATCTCGCAATCGATGTGAAACGGTTAAAACCGCTAATAAAACGGCAAAACTGCCTAAGCTTGATGCCAAAACAATTCCATAAGAGGATACTAAAAAAGTTGTAAGAAATGAGGGTAAAAATCCAGCGCCCAGTATAACAATTGCCACACCTAAACTAGCGCCTGAACTCAATCCTAAAACATAAGGACCAGCTAATGGATTCCTGAATAAGGTTTGCATTAATAACCCACTTATAGACAAACCCATTCCTACTAGAATGGCCGCAACTGCCTTTGGTAAACGATAATTAACTATGATGTAGTCCCAAGTTTCCTTGCTACTTGTTCCTCCAATAAGACTCCTGAAAACTTCTTTTAAAGGTATAGAAACAGAGCCTAAACTGATGTTAATTAGGAATAATAAAACAACTCCGATGGATAGGAGTAAAAAAAGAAATGTGTTTCGGTTTGTATTGTTCAATTTATTCTAATTTCTGGAAGAAAAAAAGTTTGTGTTTTGGAAGCAATTCTGGATGAAAAATTTTAATTAAATCTTTCAACACCCAATCCGGACGAGTAGGAGACCACTCGAAATATACAATTCCTCCTTTAGCTCCTTTTTTTATACTGTACGAATATACTTTTTTATTTTTAAATGCATCAAATTCCTTATAATGTGGATTAGTGTTACCCATTTGTTCTAGGGAGGAAAAATCACCTGGTGCAACCCAATAGTCCGCCTTTTGTGCTTTATCTAATATGGTTTCAAAAGGTAACGTCAAACTACCGGTTCCTTTAGTATCAGCCCATAAATAGTTAGACTGAGCATCTTTCATAAACAATGCAGCCCAACTTTCGCCTTGTGGCACATACCATTGCTCTTGGTACATTGCGCCGCTAAGAACTGTTGGTTTTGAAGTTGCTTTTTTGGCCAAAGCCAAAGTAGTAGTATATTCTTTTTCGATTTCTGAAAAAATCGTATTTGCTTTAGCATCTAATCCGTATAAAACGCCAAAAAATTTAATCCACTCTGCTTTTCCAAGAGGAGATTGTTCGGTCCAATCGCCATTATAAATCACTTTCAAACCACTTTTTTGTAAATTATCGATAGTTGGATTGCTATTATTTAAACCAAAACTAACGATCAAATCCGGTGACATATCGATAAGAACCTCGGTGTTTAAAGTTTGATTTGTTCCTACTTCTCGAACTTTTCCAGAATCAATTAATTTTCGAGTTTTCTCGGACGAAATATAATCGGTATTCGGGAAACCTACTAGCGTATTTTCGACACCCAACATTTCAAGTGCTGGAATGTGTGTAGTTGAGGTTACTACTATTGATTTTAGAGGAATTGGAAGGATGGTAAACTGTTTTAAACTGTCTGGAATAATTCCGTTTTTTTCTTGTAAAACATAAGTAAAATTCTCTTTGGCTCCAGGCCAAGGTTTGGTGATTTTAAGGATAGAAAAACCTTGATATTTATAAATTTCAAGACCTTTGGCATACGTAATTTCGTTTTTTATACCGGATTTAGTTTCGGTCTTGATTTCTTTTTTACATTGGATAAATAATAAAAAAATCAAAAAAAAGTAAAGTGTATTTTTGACAAATTTCATAAAGCTAAATTTTTGACAAAAGTATAGTTTTGTTTTAATAAAAATAGACTTGTGTGATATTTAGCACTTATTTTTCAATAACTATAAAGTAATTTTAATCAAAAATAAATCATGAGAGACAATTCAAACACTTTTATTTATGTTGTGGCAGGGATAATTATATTGCATTTTGTAATCGGTTTTGCTTGGTTAGTTTATAAATTGACTAAAAAAGAAGATAAAAACAAATAACTAATTTAAAAATCTGATTATTAATTAGTTATATGATGTATTGTCTTTGTGAATTTTTAATTTCAGCATAATTTCATTAAAATCATATAATTATTCTACCTTTGCGCCCGAATTAAGGTTGTGTTTTGTTTTTTTCAAAACGCATTAAAAGGGAATTAGGTTTAAAACCTAAGCTGTTCCCGCAACTGTAAGCTATCAAGCTTGTTGTTATCTACAAACCACTGTTCGCCGCGGCGAATGGGAAGGTAAACAATAAGACGCAAGCCAGGAGACCTGCCTTTTTTCTTAACTAATATCGAACTTTCGGGAAAAAGGTTTAGAAATTATGACAACTAAAAAATTTCGATTACTTTCAATTCTTTTATTGAGTCAAATGCTTTTGGCTCAAAATAAACCTGCAATTCCTTTAAACGAAGTTATTGTATCCGATAATCAGTTAAAAAACTTTTCGAGCTCACAATCTATTTTAAAGCTGAACGATTCGATTATTAGTAAAAATCAGTCGTCATTGACTTCTCTTTTAAATTACAATACTGTTATTTACTTTAAAGAAAATGGTTTAGGAATGGTTTCTTCGCCTTCTTTTCGCGGTACAACAGCGCAACAAACAGCAGTGGTTTGGAACGGAATTAATATCAATTCACAATTATTAGGTCAAACAGATTTTAATACAATTTCAACAAGAGGATATAATTCTATAGATGTTAAAGCAGGAGGAGGAAGTGTTGTTTATGGTAGTGGTGCAATAGGAGGAACGATCCATTTAAACAACGATTTAAAATTTGCAAATACATTTAAAAATAACTTAGAAATCTATTACGGTGATTTTAATACGCTAAGTGCCGTTTATGGAATTACAGCTGCAACAAATAAATGGAGTATTAACGCTAGTTTTACAAGAAATAGCTCTGACAATGATTTTAAATTCATTGGTCAAGATGATAGAAATAAGAATGGTCAGTTCTATAATAATAATCTGAGTACCGCTATTGGTTACAAATTAGATCCTAAAAATAGCATTAAGTTTTATAGTGAGATTTATGATGGAGAACGTCATTTTTCATTAACGTCGCCTTACGCTGTGAGAACAAAATATCAAGATTTTAATACTAGAAATTTGTTGGCATGGACGAGTTCTATAGGAAAATCAATTTCTAATTTAAAACTGGCGTACATCACAGAACATTACAACTATTTTGAAGATGTAGAAACCCAAGGATACACTTCTGGAGGAGTTAAAAGCTTTATTGCTAAATATGATTTTGTATATGAAATAGCGTCAAAAATAAGTCTCAATACAATTTTAGATTACAATAAAAGTAACGGTTTAGGATCAGGTATTGGTAGTGAAAGTAGACAAATTGGAGGCGTAAGTATATTGTTAAAACAAAGCCTTTCCGAGAAATGGAATTATGAACTTAGTGCACGAAAAGAAATTTCGGATGTATACAAAAGTCCAGTTCTTTTTTCGGTAGGATCTAGCATCGATTTCTCTAAATTCTATCAATTAAAATTTAATGTTTCTCGTAATTATAGAACGCCAACTTTTAATGATTTGTATTGGAAAGGTAGCGGAAACCCTAACTTGAAACCCGAAAATTCATACCAACTTGAAGTAGGAAATCAATTTCGATACAAAGATTTTAGATTAACAACAACTGTTTATACGTCTAAAATTGATGATATGATTCGCTGGTTGCCTACCAATACAGGCAATTGGGCTCCTACAAATACAGATAAGGTTTCGATTTATGGAGCCGAGGCTTTACTGGGATGGAAGAAAAATTTCAATAAACATTTCTTTGATTTTAATGGCACTTATTCCTACACTGTTTCTTTAGATGATAAAAACGATAAACAGCTTTTTTATGTTCCTTATCACAAATTAACAGCTTCAACATCGTACTCGTACAAGCGATTTAATGCGTACTATCAATTTATGTTTATTGGCGAAGTTTTTACAACATCGGATAATGATCCCAAAAATATTTTGAGTGATTATAACATTTCCAATTTTGGGATGGATTATAATTTTAGCAGAAATAACATTTGTAAAGTAGGCTATAAAGTCGCTAATCTTTGGAACGAAAAATATGAATCTTTACCGAGCCGTTTTATGCCTGGAAGGAATTTAACTCTTTATTTAACCCTTAATTATTAAACAATGAAATTTAAAA
>CBDUEE010000126.1:0-8555 GCA_965366105.1 uncultured Flavobacterium sp.
ACGGAAATGTATTTTTCCTTTCTACAAATGCAATGGGATCTAATGCTACTGCAGCTTGGAAAATTCACAAAAAAGGAGCATTCTTCGCCAATCCTTGCTACACACAAATTCACCCAACTTGTATTCCAGTTTCTGGAGATCACCAATCGAAATTGACTTTGATGTCAGAATCACTGCGTAATGACGGTCGTATTTGGGTTCCAGCAAAATTAGAAGATGCGCAAGCTATTCGTGAAGGAAAAAAGAAACCAACAGATTTAACGGAAGCAGAAAGAGATTATTACTTGGAAAGAAGATATCCAGCTTTTGGAAACTTAGTGCCACGTGATGTTGCATCTCGTGCTGCAAAAGAGCGTTGTGATGCTGGTTATGGAGTAAATAAAACTGGCGAAGCCGTTTATCTTGATTTTGCTGCGGCAATTCAGCGTTACGGAAAAGAACAAGTTTTAATTCACCATTTAGATGCTAACGATAAAGAGTTAATCATTAAATTAGGAACTGAAGTAGTTTCTAATAAATATGGTAACTTGTTCCAAATGTATTATAAAATTGTTGATGAGGACCCGTATAAAACTCCAATGATGATATATCCAGCAGTTCACTACACAATGGGTGGTACTTGGGTTGATTATAATTTACAAACTACAATTCCAGGTTGTTTCTCTATTGGAGAATCTAACTTCTCTGATCACGGAGCTAACAGATTAGGAGCTTCTGCTTTGATGCAAGGTTTAGCTGATGGTTATTTTGTATTGCCTTACACAATAGGTGATTATTTATCTCCTGATATTAAAATGGGACCAATCTCTACTGATACTCCTGAATTTGCAGCAGCAGAGAAAAATGTAAAAGACCAAATCGAAAGATTCATGAACACTAACGGAACACATTCTGTTGACTATTTTCATAGAAAATTAGGAAAAATTATGTGGGACAAAGTTGGAATGGCTCGTAACGAAAAAGGATTAAATGAAGCGATCGCAGAAATTGCAGCTTTACGTGAAGAATTTTACAAAGACGTAAAAATTCCTGGTGTTGCTAATGGTTTTAATCAAGAATTAGAAAAAGCGACTCGTGTTGCCGATTTCTTAGAATTAGGAGAATTGTTCGCTAAGGATGCATTACACCGTAATGAATCTTGTGGTGGTCACTTCCGTGAAGAATATCAAACTCCTGAAGGTGAAGCACAACGTGACGATGAAAATTTCGCTTATGTAGCTGCTTGGGAATACACAGGAAAACCTAGTGATGCTGTTTTACACAAAGAGCCACTAATATTTGATAACGTGAAACTAGTTCAGAGAAATTATAAATAGAAATTAGTCCCAAGTCTAAAGTCTAAAGTCTTGAAATATAGCGCTTTTGACGTTCGACCTTCTGACTTTCAAACTAATAAAAGTATGAAACTTACATTAAAAATATGGCGTCAGAAAAACGCCCAAGATAAAGGAGCAATGGTCGATTATCAAATCGACGGAATTGAGCCAGATATGTCATTCCTTGAAATGCTTGATGTTTTCAATCAAGATTTAATGAGTAAAGGTGGCGAACCAGTTGCATTTGACCACGATTGTCGCGAAGGAATTTGCGGAATGTGTTCTTTGTACATCAATGGTGAAGCGCACGGACCAGATAGAGGTGTAACGACTTGTCAGTTACACATGCGTATGTTTAAGGATGGTGATACGATTACAATCGAGCCTTTCCGTGCTGCTGCATTTCCAGTAATCAAAGATTTAGTGGTAAACAGAAGTGCATTTGACAGAATTCAGCACGCTGGTGGATTTATATCGGTAAACACTTCAGGAAATACTATCGATGCGAATACAATACCAATTAACAAGGAAGATGCTGATCATGCATTTGATGCTGCTGCTTGTATTGGTTGTGGAGCATGTGTCGCTTCTTGTAAAAACTCATCTGCAATGTTGTTTGTTGCTGCAAAAGTATCTCAATATGCATTATTGCCTCAAGGAAGAATTGAAGCTACAGATCGTGTATTAAACATGGTTGCGCAAATGGATACTGAAGGTTTTGGTAACTGTACAAATACAGGAGCTTGCGAAGTAGAATGTCCTAAAGGAATTTCTCTAGAGAATATTGCTCGCATGAACAGAGAGTATTTGTCTGCAAGTTTGAAAGGATAATAAATAAGTCTTAAAGTCCAAAGTCAAAGGTCGAAAGAGTTATAGGATTTAAAACGCATTCATTAATTTGAATGCGTTTTTTTTATGTCCAATTTATTTCAAATGTTTTAGTCTTTCCATCCCCAAGGTGTCGGAGGTGTTGGAACTGTTTTAGTCAAATCGAATTTTACCGTAAAAAGTCGGTCTGACCCAATGCGTCTTAAATTGTAAGTAAATGAGGTTTCGTCTATAGTGATCCACCAAACATTGGCAGCCGCATTTGGAAGTAAATCACAAGTCTGTTGATCTGCTGGGAAAAATTGTAATGTCGATGAGCCCGAATTTGTTGATGTTCCACCATATTGGGTAACTTTGTCTTCGGAGCCATCTTCATGACGGTGATCGTGTTTGAGTTCTATTCGGTCATTTTTATAAGTTAACACCCAAGTTCTACTTTTATCATCTGCTACAAAAAATGGAATTCGAATTGTGCTTTCATCGCAATTGCGAACGTGCATCACTAGATTTTTATTTCGAAAAGTATCATTATCTGTTCCTTCGGTTACTGATCCTTCAAAAGATTTCCCACATTGTTGCTGTAAATTTTCCCAAAATTGTTTGGCTCCTGATTGCTCTTGACCAAAAGTAAAAATAGAGAATAGCATTGTGCATAAAACAACAGTCTTTTTCATGTCTTTTTTTTGCTAATATAAGGAACATAAAGTACTGTTATTATGCTTAATTTTATGAAAAAATAAAAAGATGCAAGTTGTACTAATTCAAGCTCCTTTGGTTTGGGAAAATCCAAAATTAAATCGCGATTATTTCGAAGAGAGAATTAATGCTATCTCTGAAAATGTCGATCTTATTGTGCTGCCGGAAATGTTTACAACGGGATTTACAATGAATCCTAGTGCTGTTTCGGAGACTATGCAAGGCGAAACGGTTATGTGGATGCAATCTTTGGCGAAAGCCGAAAATAGCGCCATAACGGGAAGTATAATTATCCAGGAAAAAGGTAATTTTTATAACAGAATGTTGTTTGTATTCCCTTCGGGTGAAATACGACATTACGATAAAAGACATTTGTTTACACTTGCTGGCGAAGAGAAAGTGTATACAGCTGGAACTCAAAAATTGATTGTTGAATATTTAGGATGGAGAATTTGTCCTTTGGTTTGTTATGATTTGCGTTTCCCTGTTTTTTCTAGAAATGTGGAAGAGTATGATTTACTGATTTATGTTGCGAGCTGGCCAAAAGTCAGAACATCTGCTTGGGACGCGTTATTGAAAGCACGAGCGATTGAGAATGTGAGTTATGTTGTTGGAGTCAACAGAACGGGTGAAGACGCCAGTGGACATAGTTATATTGGTCATTCTCAAGTGGTGGATTACTTAGGAGAGTATGTAGTAGCGCCACAAGAAGAGGAAGCTGTTTTTAGTGCTACACTGGATAAAACTAAATTAATTGAAATGCGTAAAAAGTTTACCTTCCTAAATGATAGAGATATTTTTGAACTTAAAAACTAAAAACTAGATTTTTTCTTGGTATCTGTTTTCTTTTTTGGCTCTGGCGAATAAGGAATACTTAAGTCAAAAACTTGTTCAACATCCCAATTGGCTCTAACGTCGATTTCCTTTGAGAAATAAATTACTTCTTCAGAATAACGTTTCTCTAGATAGTTTCCTGAATCGTAAATCTTGTTTTTGTTGTCATCATAGATAGCACGAAGTGTAAATTGAGCAGGTTCCAGATTATTAAAATCTATTGTATTGTTGCTTTCTGTGTACTCTGAGGCTAAAACAATACCTTTCGCATCAACTAGTTCCACAATCAGCGGAAAATGTTTCGCATTCTCAAGTTTTATTCTAAGATTTCCATATTCTGCAGTGTTTTGGGTAACTACTTTGAAAACTAAAGTATCATTTGATTTTTCGAAAAAATCAGTTAATGCACCAGGTAAAATGGAGAATGTGTATTTTTCTAAAGGTTCTTTTTTGAAGTCGAAAAATAATTTCTGGTTGAATTCGTCGTACTCAGTGGTAAAAGGAACTGAAGTAGAATCTTTATTGATCAATTTTATTTTAGATTTGTCAAATTTCATCAATGGAGTGACGGTTTCTAGAGCAAATCGATTTCTAAAATGCAATGTTCCAGTATAGGTAGGTGTAATGCTTAGTGTATCCTTTTTCTGATCTTTAATTTTAAATTTAAAGTCAGTTGCATATTTATCTTTGCTTACCGATAAAGCTAAGGAATCCACTTTTAGGGGTTTAAACCATATTTGAAGAGAATCTTTTTTAGGAAATTGAGTAACTACTGTTGTTAGAATTTCGTTGTTATTTTTCAAAATCAACTTTGGTCTGTTATTCGTTAAAGTCATATTCCCTTCATAGCCCACAATTACTCTGTTTCCTGATGCCTGTGAAGGTTTAAAGGCTTTGAATGGTAAGACTTCTTTGAATAATTCTAGGTCATAAATAGTGTCATTTGGAATTGTAATGAACTGTTTGTGAAATCCAATTTTGTCTGTTTTTGGGTTGTATTTGTTGTTGTTATTATAATCTTTTAGTGCAACAAGAAGGTATTTTCCAGATTTCAAATTTTCTAGATGAAAGGTCTTTAAGCTGTCCAAAGTGTTGGTTATGTATCTTGGGGTTTCTTTGTAAACAATAGAGTCTTTGAACTTATCATTTACTTCATAAAGCATCACTGAAACAAATGATTCTACTTCTTTGTCATAGGCACTTTTGATTCTGCCTCGAAGGTTCAAAGAATCAATATAAGCGCCAGTAGAAAAAATATATTTGAATTGATTTAATGGATTTCCCTCGTTATTATCAGCGATACTTTGCCCAAAATTAAAACTGTATGTTGTATTGGGCTGTAAGGTGTCTTTTATTTTTATCGTAATGTATTTGCTTGCCGTAGTTGGAAGAATCAACGGCTCGTTTTTCATTGGCGGGGGAAAGATTAATTGTTTTTTTTGATTTTTTTATTTTATATTTTTATCAAAAAATAACTTAATTTTTTTTCCTTTAAAATTTGTGGTCAAGTTTTCAGGGAAACTCATTTTTAAAACTGGAGCAATCGTGTCTTTTAAACCGCCGGTGATGGAACCTCTTTTGGCGCAGCCAATAACTATAAAAAGAAATAAGAAAGAGACGTATTTTAAATTGTTTTTCAACATATCAAATCAAAATTAGAATCTACAAAATAACAATTATAATTAATGTGATTTCAGTTTTTATAAAATTATTATTAAGGATTTAGTTTTGCTTCCTTTTTTAGGAGTCTTATCTTTTGTTTTAAATGTTTATTTTTACAGCAATAAATAGGAGTAGTGATAATTAGTCAGTTTCTTTTGTGCTGCGCTACAATCCATTCAATATATAGATAATGAGAAAAATAGAACACATTGGTATCGCTGTTAAGGATTTGGAAGTCTCGAATTTAGTTTTCGAAAAACTTTTTGGTGTTCCTGCTTATAAGTTTGAAGCAGTAGAAAGTGAAGGAGTAACTACTTCTTTCTTTATGAATGGACCTAATAAAATAGAGCTTCTGGCTGCGACAACTCCAGAAAGTCCTATTGCTAAGTTCTTAGAGAAAAAAGGGGAGGGTATTCATCATATTGCATTTGATGTGGAGGATATAGTTTCAGAAATTGCTCGTCTTAAAAGAGAAGGATTTGTTGTTTTGAATGAAGTTCCAAAAAAAGGAGCGGATAATAAATTAGTTGCTTTTTTACATCCTAAAAGTACTAATGGTGTTCTAATTGAATTATGTCAAGAAATAAAATAATTCGTTTTTTATAAAAGAAGTACTGTTCTAATATTCAGTTAGTTTCTGTTTTGAAGGTGTTAATTATCGAATAATATTAAAATCTAATTAAAAAATATTTGGAGCAAACCAAAAATAGTAGTAATATTGCAAACTCTAAACCGGTCCTATAGCTCAGCTGGTTAGAGCACCTGACTCATAATCAGGTGGTCCCTGGTTCGAGCCCAGGTGGGACCACAGTCTATTGAAGCCTTTACAGTGATGTAAGGGCTTTTTTTTATTGCCTAATAGTTTTTAATTTTTTTTGAAATGATAATTTTGTATTGATTATTTTTTTATATTAAAAGTAAATGCTTAATTTGTAGCAAATTAATTTATATTTAAACAATTGATTTATTGAAAAGGTCTCTATATATTGCCAAAACAATGAAAATTTTAAAAAAAACGGTATTAACTTTAATGGTGTTTTTGTTTGGGATTCTGAACGTGTTTGCTGCAAAGCAAGAGCCGCCAGCACCTACTCGTAGGAAGCCACCTATACCTCCAGGGTTTCCTATTGATCAAAATATTTCAATATTGATACTAATTGCATTATTTTTGGGTATTTATATTATTTATAGCCAAAGATTAAAAATAAAAAAAACTCCAATGTAAATTGGAGTTTTTGCTTTTATAAAGTTTTTCTTTTTTACTTATTGGCATATAATCGGGAGACATATTTACCAATCACGTCAAATTCTAAATTTATTTTTGTGCCAATTTTAAAAAACTTGAAATTGGTATGTTCATAAGTATAGGGGATGATAGCTACACTAAACTGATTTTTCTTTGAATCTACGACAGTTAAGCTAACGCCATTTACGGTGATTGAGCCTTTTTCGATTGTTATATTGTTTAATGTTTGGTCGTATTCAAAAGTGTAAAGCCAGCTGCCGTTGGTTTCTTGTGCTACTATACAAGTTCCTGTTTGGTCAACATGACCTTGTACAATATGGCCGTCAAGGCGGTCGCCTAACTTCATTGCTCTTTCAAGATTAACGAGGTCTCCAGTTTGCCAAGAACCTAAATTTGTTTTTTTTACGGTCTCATCAATTGCAGTTACGGTGTAGGAGCTGTCTTTTATCGCTACTACAGTAAGACAGATTCCGTTATGAGCAACGCTTTGATCAATCTGAAGCTCGCTGGTAATAGAGGAGTTCATTGTGATGTGTATGTTGGTGTTCTCTTTTTTTATTTCTTGGATAGTACCAAGGGTTTCTATGATTCCTGTAAACATTTCTTGTTTTATTTTACTAAATTTGCACTTCAAAATTAGCAATAAATAACGGTATGTCATGATGAAAAAAGCAGAAAATATAATCGTAGGAATTTCTATTGGGGATTTAAACGGTATTGGAAGCGAAGTTGTTTTAAAAACATTTGAGGATTCTCGAATGTTAGAGTTGTGTACTCCTGTAATCTTTGCAAATGTTAAGTTGTTGTCTTTTGTTAAAAAGAGTTTTCAATCGACATCTTTGTTACACGGTATTGATAAATTAGATCAAATTGTCGTTGGAAAGATTAATGTTTTGAATCTTTGGCGAGAAGGAGTAGATTTGAATCTTGGAGAAAGTAATCCTAAAGCAGGAGAATATGCTATAAAATCATTTGTTGCTGCTACAAAGGCTCTGAAAGAAGGACAAATAGACGTCCTAGTAACAGCGCCAATAAATAAATATAATGTTCAGTCGGAGGAATTTAAGTTTCCAGGACATACCGATTATTTAGATCAGGAATTAGAGGGTAATGCGCTGATGTTGATGGTTCAGGATAATTTAAGAGTTGGTTTGTTGACCGATCATATTCCTTTAAGCGAAGTGGCTTCTCATCTAACGGAAGAATTAATTAGAAAAAAAATTGAAACAGTAAAGCAATCATTGATTCAAGATTTTAGTATTAATAAACCTAAAATTGCAGTATTAGGACTAAATCCTCACTGTGGAGATGGTGGAGTTATTGGTACAGAAGATGATTTAATTATAAAGCCTGCATTGAAAAAATTATTTGATAAAGGAACTTTAGTTTTCGGGCCTTTTGCTGCGGATGGTTTTTTTGGTAGTAATCAATATGAGAAATATGATGCTGTTATAGCGATGTATCATGATCAAGGATTAATTCCTTTTAAGACATTGTCGTTTGGTAATGGTGTAAATTATACGGCTGGTTTGAATAAAATAAGAACTTCTCCAGATCACGGTACGGCTTATGATATTGCAGGAAAAGGAATAGCCGACTACAATTCCTTCAAAGAAGCGGTATATCTGGCATTGGATGTTTATAATTCCAGAAATCAGTATGCAGAAATCAGTCAAAAACCATTGAAAACAAAAGAAAAGTAGTTGTGAACAAAAAAAAGTGAATAAGATTATTAGATTTGCAATAATTTTATATCTTTGCACTCCCGAAGTTTAGGGTCAAAATGTTGTGGAAATGAAGAATACTAAAGAATATTTAATTCCTTTTATAGGATTAAAGCCAGGAAAACATCATTTTGAGTATCAAATCACTAACGAGTTCTTTGAAATCTTTGATTACAGTGAATATCAAGATTCAAATATCAAAGTAAACGTAGTTTTAGAGAAGAAAAGCACGTTATTAGAGTTGGATTT
>CBDUEE010000127.1:0-8308 GCA_965366105.1 uncultured Flavobacterium sp.
ACTCTATCTTTTCCAATCAATTGTTTATTTTCATTATAAAAGAGTAATAAAACTATAACCTCATCGCCATTATTTAAATTAACCTGAGACATTGATAAATTTTTATTTTCACTAGGATTTAAAGAAAAAAATCCCTCCTGAACATTATCAGATTGGTTATCGTTGCTATTATTATTTTTTAGTACTGATAATTTATAAGAAAAACTTTGAACTATATCCGTTAAATTTTCTGCAGTACCTGTTATTTTAATATTTCCTTCTATTTTTTCAATTTCAATTTTTGCCTTTACTATTGTATTTGTAGTTTGAGAATATGAAAGCACAGCGATAAACAGTAAACAAAAAAATGAGAAATTTTTCATAGAAATTTTCATAATTTGGTAGTATTTATTATTATAACAGAAGCGCTATTGCCTGATTGAATTACCTTCATATCTTTTGAAATAGAATTTGATCCGAAATTTTTAATATTTTGATCGTTACCTTTTTGAAATAATTCCATACTCAAATCATAATTTGTATAGGGCACAAAATCATTAATATTGTTGTTGTTTCCTTGTTGAATTACTTTTTGATAAATTGAGTTGGCTTTTTTTTCAATAGAAACTTGATTGTTATCTCCATTTTGCAAAACCGCAGCATCAATTTTGTTAGCCACTAATTGTGAATTAATACTATTATTATTCCCGATTTGCTGAATTTGAACATTATTACCAATTTGTTGATGATTTAAAATGGCATGAGAATTAGCATTATACAAATTTGAGTTAATATATAAAGCCCCTGCTTTAGTATCTAATAATGATACCTGATTTTCGCTGTATTTATTATTTATAGATTCCCCTTGAGCCAAAACAAGTTGAAAAGAGAATATTAAACAAATAATGATATTTAAAGATAGCGTTTTCATTATATTATTTTTTAAATAAAAAAGATGGGACAACTAAAGCTAGTTGTCCCAATCTTAAATATGTTTAACTAGTTGCTTTGAGTAACATTAGATACATTATAACTTCCTTGTTGAGAAACTGCATTCATGTTACCTGAACTAAATCCGTTTTGATTAGTATAAGATTTGTTCCAAGTTCCTTCTTGCAAAACGTTATCGCGATTTTTGAATCCAGTTTGAGTAGTTTCAGCTAAGTTATCTTTTCCATATTGGTAATGATTAGCCTCATTTCTAGCACCAACAGAAGTTGCTTTACCCACACTATTTTGAGAAATTTTCGAATCATTACGTTCTCCACCTTGGCTAGTATAAGCTAAATTGAAATCCCCTTTTTGTGTTTGATCCGCTACATTATAACCATGAGGAGAAACTGGTGCAGATCCTCCTAATCCTAAAGGATCCATCATAGGAAAAGTTGCTATAACTGGAAGTGGATTGTTTCCAGAAGTTCCTTGATCAATAGTAGCTTTATTATCTTTACCGGTTTGTGTTTGAGTAGCAGTATCATGCCCTTTCAAGTTAGCTGTTGCAACTACTGTCTCATCTTGCCAAATCGTAGCATCATTTCTATCACCAATTTGTTTTTGGGTGGCTTTATTATCCCAATTGTTTTGAGAAATGAAAGCACGGTTATCATTTCCTTTTTGATCAATATCAGCCATGTTTTTAGCAGAAGTATTAATAGATCCTACAAGAATTTGCCCTGGATTTACGCCTTGATAAACAAAAGCATCATTGTTATTAACCGTTTGCTTAATTTTAGAACTTTGTGCCGTTCCAATTTGATGAACTAATGCGTTTTGCGAAGTTCCAGTTTGTCCTACTAAACTTGAATTTGCTCCTGCTGCTGGCCCTGGTTGTGCATAAGATACTGCACCTACAAATAGCATCGCGGAGATGCTGAAAATTACTTTTTTCATAATAAATATATTTAATTGGTTGTTAATACAAGTTATCATGTAGGTCTAAAAAAAGTGATTTGGGAACCTCTTCTCTATTGCAATAAATAACAAGAATTATAGTATAAATACGAAACCCTTATTTGATTATTACAAACCAAAGATAGCAAAGTTCTTTACATAGAAACAAGTATAAATACTTGTTTTTTAAATATTTAGCTGTTTTTTCGATGAAATGTAACTCTATATCGATGAACTACATTTTTTTTCTAAAATTGGTATAAGAAAAAAATTACACCAACAATAATCAAGTTAAATTTAAAATAAATTTATAATTTTAATACTAATTATCTTTCAATAATTGCAATAGAATTAATCGAAAGAATGCTTAAAACTTATGTTTCTTTAATTAAACCTGAATAGTAAATTACCAATTAATTACATAAATAAAAATATCCTCAAAAAACTAATAGGATACATTATAAGAAGAACACTAACTAAACAGGCTCACCTTGTATAATAAAGAAAAATTATAGTCCTTATATTAGTGAATTTAAAAAATAGAGTTTAATAAAATTCTCCCTCGTTCAAATTATTATTTTAAATAAAACCAGAAAAAAATTTGCTATCAATTATTTACCAGAAAAAAAGCCTATCCTTTCGGATAGGCTTTTTTAAAACTAAAATTGTTTTAACTATTTAGTAAACAACAATTCTCTATATTTTGTCAAAGTCCAAATTTCGTTATCTACCAACAATTCTAATTTATCACAGTGGTTTCTAATAATTTCGAAATAAGGTTTTACTTTATTACAATATGCTTCTGCCATTTCTTGCGCATCAGTCATATTATTGGCTTTCTTTCTCTCATTAGTCATCTCCTCAACTTTAGAATTGATTCCTTCTATATGACCTGAAATTTCTTTTATTAGAACAATTTGTTCTTTAGCAATTGTTTCAAAATCAGCTCCAAAAATATCTTTTAAACCCTTCACATTTGTAATCAAAGTATTTTGATAACGGATAGCGGTAGGAATAACGTGGTTTTTAGAAATGTCTCCTAAAACTCTTCCTTCTATTTGAATTTTTTTAGTGTACTCTTCTAATTCTATTTCGTATCTGGCTTCTACCTCAACATGATTCATAATATTTAGCTCAGAAAACAAATCTAACGATTGCTTAGAAATTCTAGCTTTTAATGCTTCGGGAGTTGTTTTAAAATTACTCAACCCTCTTTTAGCCGCTTCCATTTCCCATTCTTCACTATATCCGTCTCCTTCAAAAAGTATTTTTTTAGAATGTTTGATATATTCTCGTAATACATTGAAGATTGCATCATCTTTCTTCATGTCTTTAGAATCAATCAAGGCATCAACTTCAACTTTAAAATCTCTTAATTGTTTTGCAACAATTGCATTTAAAGTGGTCATCGAATTAGAACAGTTGGCTGTAGAACCTACCGCTCTAAACTCAAATTTATTTCCTGTAAAAGCAAAAGGTGATGTTCTGTTTCTATCAGTATTATCTAAAAGAACATCCGGAATTTTACCTACCACGTTCAATTTTAAGTCGGTTTTCTCTTCTGGTGATAATTTACCAGGAGTAACTCCTTCTAATTCCTCCAAAACTTTAGTTAATTGTCCACCAATAAATACCGATATAATTGCTGGTGGTGCTTCATTAGCTCCTAATCTATGATCATTACTTGCTGATGCAATAGCTGCTCTCAATAAAGATTCATTATCGTGTACTGCTTTAATAGTGTTGATAAAGAAAGTCAAAAACTGCAAATTACTCATTGGCGTTTTACTAGGACTCAACAAGTTTATTCCCGTATCAGTTGCTAATGACCAGTTGTTGTGTTTTCCTGATCCGTTTACTCCTTTGAAAGGTTTTTCATGGAACAATACTTTAAAATAATGACGTTCGGCTACTTTTTGCATCACATCCATCAATAAACAGTTGTGATCAACTGCAAGATTGGTCTCTTCAAAAATAGGTGCCAATTCAAATTGATTTGGAGCCACTTCATTATGACGTGTTTTTACAGGAATTCCGAGCAACATACATTCTTGCTCTAGGTCTCGCATATATACAAGAGCACGAGTTGGAATAGATCCAAAATAATGATCGTCTAATTGTTGCCCTTTAGCAGATGTATGGCCTAATAATGTTCTTCCAGTCATCATAAGATCCGGACGAGAATTTGCCAAAGCGCTATCAATCAAGAAATATTCTTGCTCCCATCCAAGAGTTGCAGTAACTTTCTTTACATTTTTATCAAAATATTTACATACTTCTGTAGCAGCTTCATCCATTACAGTCAAAGCTCTCAACAAAGGCGTTTTATAATCTAAAGCTTCACCGGTATAAGAAATAAAAACCGTTGGAATACATAAAGTAGTTCCAAAAATAAAAGCTGGAGAAGTTGGATCCCAAGCGGTATATCCTCTTGCTTCAAAAGTGTTTCTAATTCCACCGTTTGGAAAACTAGAAGCATCAGGTTCTTGCTGCACTAATTGTGCCCCACCCAATTTTTCAACAGGATCACTTCCGTCTGGAGATGTTTCAAAGAAAGCATCATGTTTTTCGGCAGTTGTACCAGTAAGCGGTTGAAACCAGTGTGTGTAATGAGTTACGCCTTTAGAAAGAGCCCACTCTTTCATACCCATAGCAATATAATCAGCTAATTTTCTATCTATTTTAGTTCCATGCTGAACAGCACCTTGAACTCCTTTAAAAGCATCCGAAGTTAAAAATTGTTTCATTGCCTTATCATTAAAGACATTTGAACCAAATAAAGTTGATTTTCTATCCGATTCTTCAAATTTAACTGGCTTTCTGGTCGATGCTTCTCTCAAAGCTTGGAAACGTAATGTTGACATAAAAATTGGTTTTAATTAATTAGACCCCTACTATTTTGATGCAAATATAATTTATTTATCACTTTTATGATATTCAACCTCTATTTTTTTATGGGTCAAATTAAAATTTTATTAAATTCACAAAAAAAAGTATTAAAAATTAAATCTTAGTACCATTATAACTGCTATTTTTTTTAACTGTATAGGTTCTCAAAATAAAGAAAAGAAAAAGAAGCTTTAACTTTACTTAAAATATCTATCATAATTAAAAAACCAAAAAGTATCTTTACAAAAAAACATTTAAATACTTAACTTTATGATTGTCTGGATTTCTTTTTTAATCGCTGTTTTAATTTTTTTAGCCCTTGATTTAGGAGTTTTCAATAAAACACCACACATTATCAGTACAAAAGAAGCTGGTAAATGGACTGCTATCTGGGTTACGTTATCATTTATGTTCTCTGGAGTAATCTATTGGTTGTACAATATGAATTATATCGCCAACCCGGATGAATTGAAACCTGCAACCGCAGCAATAAAATTTATCACTGGCTATTTGATAGAATTGTCATTAAGCATTGATAATATATTTGTGATCGCTATAATATTTGCAGCTTTTAAAATCCCACAAAAGTATCAACACCGCGTTTTATTTTGGGGAATATTAGGAGCTATTATCTTTAGAGGTTTAATGATCTTTTTTGGTGTTATGCTAATCAATAAATTCTCTTGGATGACCTATATTTTTGGTGCATTTTTGATCTATACCGCCATGAAAATGCTTTTTAGTGGTGAAGATGAGCAATTTGAACCCAAAAAATCATTCGTTTATAAAATGCTTAAAAAAGTAATGCCAATATCAAACCATATTGATGAAGAGCACTTTTTTGTAAAAAGAAGACATATTACTGCTGCAACACCACTTTTTGTAGCTTTAGTAGTTATTGAAGTTATGGATGTGGTATTTGCTATTGACAGTGTACCGGCAATTTTAGCCATTACAAACGATCCGTTTTTAGTTTTTAGCTCAAACATTTTTGCCATTTTAGGATTGAGATCTATGTACTTTTTCTTAGCAAATATGCTAGCCAAATTTAGTTATTTAGAATATAGTCTAATTGCTATTTTAAGTTTTGTTGGTCTTAAAATGCTATTGCATGATTTTATCAAATTGCCAGAATGGGTATCTCTAGCTTTTATAGCAGTATCACTTATTCTTGGAATAGTAATCTCATTAAGAAAAAGCAATAAGGAATTAGCCAAGTAATATAAAAAAAACACAACGTATAAAAAAAGGGAAATCATGAGATTTCCCTTTTTTTATACTTCTAGATACCTTAAAGGCTTATATTTCTGATTTCTCCTTTGGTTACATTTAATGCTGACATTACAGCATCAATATTATTTTTATTTACGGTCTTAGCAAAACCATCTGGTATAATAACTATTCTAAACGTTTGATTCTGAGTCCAACTTGAAGCTAAAGTATTCAAATTAAAATTTGCAGAAAGATAAATTTTTACATCATATTTAGTAAAATCATAGTTATAATCTAATGCTCCTCCATCATTAAAATAGTAGGTTTGAGGCATTAATTTCCAAACGTCCTGACCATTCACAACATCGTATAAATGATATACTAAAACTGAATCAGTGGCATAAATTTTTGGATTAAAAGGAACGACTACACTGTAATTATTATTGAAATTGAAATTTCTTGTAACCTCAAAAACTTCTGTTCTAGGAACATTTACTGGAGTATCATAAACTTCAGTGACTTCACAACTTTGTAGTGCCATCATCCCGATGAAGACTAAAAATAAGGTAATTTTTTTCATGATTTATAATTTTTATATTTTTTCTAAAAAACTATATTCATGAATTGTGCCAAAGATTATTTTAAAAGAATGATCAATTATAAATAGGCAAATAGACCTTTAATTAAACATGATAATACGGAACAATAAAGCAGTGCTTTTCCACATTAATGTTAAATAAAGAACATGTAGATAACATCTATAATAAGTCCTATTTTTTGGTTAAAAAAAACCGCATTATTAAATACGATAATGCGGCATTAAAAAATTACTAATCAAACAATTCATTCAACCAATGTTTTTTCTTTTGGTCTTTATAATAAGCTTGCTGTGGCTGATTCCCAAAAGGGTGTTGATTGGGTTGAAAATTGCTTTGCGGTTCATTTACAGATCGCTCTATTATTTTATCTAGCTCTCCTCTATCTAGCCATATACCACGGCATTCAGGACAATAATCAATTTCGATCCCTTGTCTATCGGACATTACAAGCGAAACTTTACATGTTGGACAATTCATAGTATTCTATTTTTAGTTATTTATTAAATCTTTATTTTTCGGAAAGGCAACGGAAATTAAAACAGAAATAAGTAAGATTCCTATTATTACCAATAAGGAGTGCGTAATTGGTATTTTGTACAAGTCAACAATTGTCATTTTTACTCCCACAAAAATCAGTATTGCGGATAAACCATATTTTAGATAATAAAAATATTTTGTAATTCCAGCTAAAGCAAAGTACAAGGCTCTTAAACCTAATATTGCAAAAACATTTGAAGTAAAAATGATAAACGTATCATTTGTAATGGCAAGAATTGCGGGTATCGAATCTACTGCAAAAATTAAATCCGTAAATTCAACAATTAGGAGCACTACAAAAAGTGGTGTTGCAAATGTTCTACCTTCCAATTTTACAAAAAATTTACCTCCGTGTGATTCTTTTGTGACAGGAAAGAATACTTTAAACAATCGTACCAATGGATTTTTATCAGGTTCAATATCCTCTTCTTTATGAAAAATCATTTTGATCCCTGTAAAAACAAGTAATGCACCAAATACATATATTATCCAATGAAACTTGCTTATTAAGGCAACGCCTGCAAAAATAAAGATGGCACGCATTAGCAAAGCTCCTAAAATCCCCCAAAAAAGAACTTTATGTTGGTACTTTACATCTACCTTAAAATACGTAAAGAGCATAATGAAGACAAAAAGATTATCAATACTCAATGACTTTTCTATGACATAACCCGTTAGAAACTCCAATGCTTTTTGCTGACCCATGAAGACGTAAATACCATAGTTGAAAATTAGAGCAAGTCCAATCCAAATCGCGGTCCAAATAAGGGCTTCTTTTATTTTTACTTCGTGTGATTTGCGATGAAAGACACCTAAATCTAAAGCTAACATTAATAGGACGAAGCCTAAAAAACAAATCCAAACAAAACTATCTGCTACCATATATTTTTAAATTATTTAATTAAAATTTTGAAAATTCTCTACTATTTTGTGCCATTCCATAATTTATTTAGAAAATTAATGACTTCATCTAATAAAACTGAAACTCCATTTTGAGAAATGTAATTTATTATGGATTTCAGTAGTGGAAACAAAATTGCGATAAGCCCAATAATAACAGCTATTGAAATAATTAAAATAAGAATGAAAGCTAGCTTACGCTTTTTATTATTTTTAAAACTATCAATAAATGCTAACACATTAAAACTTTCCTGTCTGTTTGAGTAGTATTTGTATCTATCCTTTTTATGATAGTTATGCTT
>CBDUEE010000128.1:0-8273 GCA_965366105.1 uncultured Flavobacterium sp.
GTAAATACCTGAATTGCCATTTTATTTTAAAATTTTGTCGAACAAAAAAAGCAGCAAAATCAGCAGCTTTAATGATGGTTGACCAATACATTTAAGAGCTATTTGTGTTTTTTACTGTTGTGAAATTAATTGTTAAAGATGATTTCATTTTATTTTGATGAATTTATAAATCACTACTACTAAGATTCCTATATAATTTTCCGCAACTATTACATTAGTTACATTTTACTCTTAAAAACTTCTAATATTCCAAAAATATAATTGAAAATCGAAAAAATTATTTTTTTTTTTGTAAATTTGGGATAGTACCTTTTTTTAAAAAATGAATTTTCAAAACGAGGTTAGCTATTTTTTATAGATTTTTTTTAAACAAAATCTTATCTTATGTGCTAAAGAATATTTAAAATTATTAAGATAAATTATAAAAGTCTCACTCCATCATTTATGATTTGTTAATTAAAAAAATATTGTATTTTAAAAACATTTCTTAACCTTTAAATAGATTACTCAACAGGTTATATCCAATAAATGTTTTAATATTTCTTTGTAAAAAAGTAAAATTAGCAAGATTTAATGTTAAAGAATCTATCTAAGTTTGAAAATTTATTTATAACCTAAAAATATTTCTATGCGAGTTCCCGTAACACGAAAAAACATAATTTTTACCCCAGATGCCAAGCGAGTTGTTGCAAGATATTTCATGAATGGAGAGGAACGCACACAAAAAATGGTAGCTCGAATAATGATTCTGAATGAAAAACAAGTTATAGACACCTTAGAACATACCTTAAGAGAATTCGCCCGAAGACACCGTAATATTTCGAAAATATTTTTTGCACACTGTGAAAAAATAAGAGGTATAATCGAAGGAATGCAAATAAACTATGATGGCTTAACAGATGAGCGAAAAATGCTAATTGGTTCCTACTGTACTATGGAATATGCAATTGAGTCCGCAGCTTTTTTTAATCCCTCTATTGTTGAAGACTTTGATCAATCGGATTTAGAAAAGGGTGAAAAGCGCGTTATTATCTCTTTTCGAGCTACTGGAGAAGGTCATATCTCATCTATTGTTTTTAGAAGAGGAATTCTAGATAAGAACAATGATCTACGAGTAATGAAAATAGGAAATCACATTGATAAAGCAGAGATTGAGCATAAAACTCTATACAAAAAAGAGCGATTTATAATAAAATTACATGAAATGCGTATCGCAGACAAGTATTCAGCCGAGATTATGGTAGAACTTCCTGATGAATTTCAGTATTCCGCACTAAAAGATTTATTGAACAAAGCATTGAACGAACCAAATATTAAGCAAGAAAGAAGAACTGCCTTAGAGGAAATAATCTGGCTCTCTGATTCCTTTTATGACATTCTATTTAGACATGACTCAGATATAACCGAACGTGTTATTTTCCCAATATCAGATTCAGAAAGTCGTGGAATTGAAGATGCACGCTTTGTTCGCTTTATTGACGATGATAATTCTGAAAGAGTAATGGCGACATACACCGCTTATAATGGTCATGTCACTATGCCAAAACTTATTTCAACTGATGATTTTTATTCATTCCGAGTGATGCCTTTATATGGAAAAGGCGCTCAAAATAAAAATTTGGCTTTATTTCCTCGCAAGATTAAGGGTAAATATGCTATGTTATCTAGAATTGATGGCGTTAATAATTATCTAATGTATTCCGAAAGACCCACACAATGGAATGACCCTGTTATGATACAAGAGCCTAGGTTTGCATGGGAATTTACACAAATTGGGAATTGTGGATCGCCACTCTGGACTACAGAAGGTTGGTTAGTAATTACACATGGTGTAGGTACTATGAGACGGTATTGCATAGGCGCTTCGTTATTTGATCTCGATGATCCTTCTAAAGAAATTGGACGCCTCAAAGAGCCCTTGCTTTCTCCACTAGAAGATGAACGGGAAGGCTATGTTCCTAATGTGGTATATTCTTGCGGTTCGATCATTCATAATAACAGCCTGATTTTACCCTATGCGGTGTCAGATTATTCCTCTACTTACGCTGTCGTGGATTTAGTAGAATTATTAACAGCCTTAAAAATAAGCCAGTAATATTCATAATTAAATGACTGCATAAATAACACTTGGCAGATAAAAACCAAGAGTATTGTCCGATAATACAGAACTCTTATATCGTTATTAATCTACTCGATTTGAACTTCTTTAATAACTGGTCAACAGGTATGCTATTTTTTTGCTTGAATGCGAATAGCACGAATGGTTTTTCTTCCTAAATCGGTTTTAGCACTACCACTATCAGCGAAAGAGCTTACTGTATTTAGGGTTTCGCTATCTTCGGAAGTACACAAGTATGAATATTGAATATAGTCTTTCGAATCGGCTGTTATTAGAGAAATTTTCTCTACTTTCACTGGTTCTCCTTGTTGAATTTGGTACCAATTACCAGTACTTTTACTTCTGCTCCCCGAGTAAAAAATATTTGATTTAACATCAAAAATATATTCGAGATGGTAGTTTCCATGATTACGAAGATTGTTGATAAACCATGTATGCTCCATTCAGACAGATTTTTTTTTGGAAAAAACTCGGTTTCATTACTAACATCATCCACGGTAATTAAAACGAAGCTGGTCTTTAATTCTAAATTGAAATATCGTAATACTCTTTATATAAAATACTATTTGCTTCTAAGTTTGTAGTGTATAAAAAGCACCACCATAATCCGAAGCTTCGGTAGGAATGCCACTATCATTTTTTTTATTAATACGATTCAATGCTTAAATTGAGACCTTTTTTATCCGAATTGCTTGTGCCTTATTAATAATCTTCATCCTTTTTGATTAAAAGCAAAAAAATGTTTTTTCAGATCTCTCGAAATCAAAAGTAATTCTAACTCATTCTGTAATTTCACCTGTAACTTTTTTTAAGTTAATGGGTATAAATTGTAGTTGAGGAACTACAACTAATTCCATTTTTTTGTAACTATTGGTTTTTGACTCTTGCGACACAAAAAGAAAACACTTAGGAACACGCTTATTAGTATTGCTTTTTCATAAAATACAGTAATTAAAGATAGAAATTATTTTTTTATTGGTCAATGGTTTTCTTGATTCTACAATTGTCAAATGTATCTCATTTTTTATAAAATGAAATATAGAATAGATATTCAACATAACTTTATAGAATTCTATTTCACAAAAACACCATTCTCCTTTTCAACTTTTTGCGATGATTTAAATTAATTAAAATAGTGTTTAGTAAAAATTATTTTATATATTTGTTAACCGAATGGTTAAACCGTATAATTAAACTATATGATTAAGGACAAATCAGAAAATACAGAAATAGAAATATTAAATGCTGCCAAAGAAATATTTCAACAAAAAGGAATGGATGGGGCTAGAATGCAGGAAATTGCAGATAAAGCTAAAATCAATAAAGCTTTATTACACTACTATTTTAGGAGTAAACAATTATTATTTGAGGCAGTTTTTAAAAATGCTTTTGCCTTACTAGCGCCTCAATTAAATAATATACTGAATGATGACAGTAATTTATTTGAGAAAATAATAAAATTCACGGATAGCTATATAGCATTTGTAACCAAACATCCGTATTTACCCAATTTTGTAATTCAAGAATTAAATAAAAATCCAGAATTTATGGAAAAACTACGTTCAAAAGAAAATTTTCCAACAATTGATAAATTCAAGCAACAAGTTGCTGATGCTATAGAAAAAGAGATAATTAAACCAATTGAAGCCGAACAATTATTCATCAATATTATGTCATTAAATGTATTTCCATTTATCGGTGGACCGCTATTAATGGCACTTATTAATACAGATAAAAAAGCCTACGATGAAATAATTCAAAATCGCAAAACCGATGTTGCAGATTTTATTATTAACGCTATTAAAATTTAAAACATGAAAAATAAGTTAATTATACTATTGCTATTTCTGATACCAATAATTTCAAATGCACAACACTCTTTAACCTTGGCCGACTGCTATGCTTTGGCTACTAAAAACTATCCTCTTGCTAAACAAACAGGTTTGTTACAACAAAAATCAGTTTACGAAGTAGAGGCACTAAGCAAAGGAAAACTTCCAAAAATTGACCTAAACGCGCAAGCAACCTATCAATCTGAAGTAATAGGTTTTCCTGCCGCGATGCAAGGTATTACGCCACTAAATAAGGATCAATATAAAGCTACGTTAGATGTAAATCAGCTTATTTATAATGGCGGAATGATTGATGCTAATGCTAAATTAAAAGAAGTACAAACTAAAACCCAGCAACAACAAATTGCGGTGAGTTTATACCAATTAAAAAGCCGCATCAATCAATATTACTTCTCCATTTTACTACTTCAAGAAAAAAAAGCTTTGTTAGTATCTAAAAATGAATTGCTATTATCAAAGGTAAAAGAAGTGCAATCTGGAGTGAAATTTGGTGCTATTCTTCCCGCTTCAGAACTAATCTTGGAGGCAGAAATCTTAAAAATTAAACAGCAATTGACCGAGATTAAATTTGAAAATACAAAAATGTTACAAAATCTGTCCGAATTAACTTTTACCAAAATAGATTCCGAAACTACTGTCGTTCAACCTCAATTTACTACCAGTAATTCTAATAGTATAAGACCCGAAATCGCTTTTTTTGATTTACAAAATGAACAATTAGAATTTTCTAAAAACACTTTAGCAAAATCTGTCCTTCCTAAAATAAATGCTTTTGGTCAAGCTGGTTATGGAAATCCAGGATTAAATATGTTAGACAATTCTTTTCAAACTTTCTATGTTGTGGGAGTAAAAGCCAATTGGAATGTATTCGATTGGGGAAAAAATAAAACGGATCAAAAAGTTTTGGATCTCTCCAAAGAGATTGTTTCATCAGAAAAAGAAACATTTGAATTGAATAATAAGATGCAATTGCAGGAAATGGAAAGCGAAATTAAAAAGATAGAACAAATTTTACAAAATGATACCGATCTAATTCAGCTACGAGAAAAAATACTGAATTCATCCAATGCTCAAATGAAAAATGGGGTAATCACGACCTCCGAATATCTGATAGAATTTACTAATTTGTTTGAAGCAAAAAATGTTCTAAAAACCCATGAAGTACAATTGGCCACAGCCAAATCAAATTTCGAAATAATAAAAGGAAAATAAAAAAGATCCCCGAAAAAAAAATATAAAATGAAAAAAGTAAGCTTATTAATTTTAGCCACATTAGGATTAATCTCCTGTAATAAAAACAATGAAAAAGCAGAGGGATATGGAAATTTTGAAGCAACGGAAATTACTGTTTCATCTGAAACCAACGGAAAAATTGAGTTCCTAAATTTAGAAGAAGGCGACATTTTAGAACTTCAAACACAAGTAGGTTTAGTAGATACGCTACAATTGTATTTTACAAAACAGCAGTTAATTGCTTCTAAGAGTACAGTTTCTTCTAAATCAGCAAATGTATTGTCACAAAAAAATGTTTTAGTAGAACAGCTTAAAACGGTTCATATGGAGAAAAATAGAATCCACAATATGTTTGCCGAAAATGCTGCAACCAAACGTCAAGTTGATGAAATTGATGGAAAAGTAAAAGTAATTGAGGCACAAATAAAAAGTGTTGGTACACAGAACGAACCAATTATTAGTGATTTAAAATCTATAGCTGTACAAATTGAGAAAATCAACGATCAAATTCGAAAAAGTAAAATTACAAATCCAATAAAAGGAACGGTATTAACTAAATATGCTGAACCTAATGAAATAACCGCTTTTGGAAAACCTTTATATAAAATTGCCGATATTTCTGAAATGACTCTGCGTGTTTTTGTAAGCGAAACGCAATTACCTCTACTGAAAATAGGACAAGAAGTATCTGTAAAAATTGATGGTCTAAAAGAGATGAAATCATACAAAGGAACTATCTCTTGGATTGCATCACAGGCTGAATTTACACCTAAAATTATCCAAACCAAAGAAGAAAGAGTAAATCTAGTGTATGCAGTTAAAGTAAAAGTTAAAAATGATGGCAGTCTAAAAATAGGAATGCCAGCCGAAATGTGGATTAAATAATAATCTAAAAATTAAAAACAACTATCATGAAAAAAATACTAGTATTCGTAACAGCTCTAACCTTATTCAGTTGCAAATCAGTTCCAGTAGAACCTTTAAGAACGATGAATCTAAAAGACTTACACACGGAACAAAAGGACGTTCAAACGGCTCTCTTCTTTACACCATTCGAAAACAAAGTAGTTTCATTGCAAATTGCTAAAGGAAAACAATTAGCGGAACATGTCACTACAGTTCCTGCCTTATTAGTTTGTGTTTCTGGAAGCGGAAGTTATGGTGACGAAAAAGGTAAAAAAATGAGTTTAAAAACAGGTGATTATGTAAAAATAGAACCAAACATCAAACACTGGGTCGATGCTTATGAAAATAGCAATTTTTTTATTGATAAAATAATGACAATCAAAATTCAAAACATATCAAAGTCCTACAAAGCGCTCAAAGCGGTTGATAACGTTTCTTTTGAAGTAAAGAAAGGAGAGCTTTTTGGTTTAATAGGTCCTGATGGCGCTGGTAAAACAACTCTTTTCAGGATTTTAACTACACTATTAATCGCTAATGAAGGAAGCGCCTCCGTACTAGACTTTGATGTTGTCAAAGACTATAAATTGATTCGGAATTCCGTGGGTTATATGCCCGGTAAATTTTCATTGTATCAAGACTTAACAGTCGAAGAGAATCTTACTTTTTTTGCAACCATTTTCGGCACCACTATTACAGAAAATTACGACTTAATAAAAGATATTTATGCTCAAATAGAACCTTTTAAAAATCGTAGAGCAGGTGCTTTATCAGGTGGAATGAAACAGAAATTAGCGTTGTGTTGTGCTTTGATACATGCACCAAAAGTGTTATTTCTAGACGAACCAACTACAGGCGTTGATCCAATTTCCAGAAAAGAATTTTGGGAAATGCTGAAACGATTGCAACAAAAAGACATTACTATTTTAGTTTCAACACCATATATGGATGAAGCTTCGTTGTGTGATCGAATTGCTTTGATACAGAATGGTTCTGTTTTAAAAATAGATTCTCCAGAAAATATTATTAAAAATTATGATAAAATTATTTATGATGTTGCCACAAAAAATACGCATTCACTAATTCATGATTTAAAAAATTATCCAAGTCAATATAGTGTTTATGCTTTTGGGGAATACGTGCATTATACTGATAAAGAAAATAATTTTAATGCAACCGATTTAGAAAAATATCTAAAAGAAAAAAACCATAGCGATATAGAAATTAAACCAGCTCAAATTACCATAGAAGATGTTTTTATGGATTTGTAATTTAATGATCAAGAATTAAAAAAATGGAAAAGGAAAAAATAATAGCTGTAAAAAACTTGACTAAAAAATATGGTGATTTCGCTGCTGTAGATGCAATTTCTTTTGATGTGTATAAAGGAGAAATATTTGGCTTTTTAGGAGCAAATGGTGCTGGAAAAACTACTGCGATGAAAATGCTTATTGGGATTTTAAATCCAACCGCTGGAGAAGCAAATGTTGCTGGCTTTGATGTGTTAACGAACTCCGAAATGGTTAAAAAAAACATCGGATATATGAGTCAAAAATTCTCTATGTATGATGATTTAACGGTTAAAGAAAACATTGTATTTTTTGGAGGTATTTACGGATTATCAAGAGCTGAAATAAAAATTAAAATAGCTGCGCTTGTCAAGGAATTGCAAATTGAAGATATTATAAACAGTTTAGTAGGCTCCTTACCTTTGGGTTGGAAACAAAAACTATCGTTTTCTGTTGCGTTATTACACGATCCAAAAATTGTTTTTTTAGACGAACCAACAGGAGGTGTTGATCCTATTACTAGAAGACAATTTTGGGAAATGATTTATACTCAAGCGTATAAAGGAACTACCATTTTTGTTACTACGCATTATATGGACGAAGCCGAATACTGCGACCGCGTATCCATAATGGTTGCCGGAAAAATCGAAGCCTTGGACACACCAAAAAAACTAAAAGAACAATTTAAAGTAGATTCTATGAATGATGTCTTTTTAAAATTAGCTAGAAATATAGAATAAATCCCCCTAGCCCCCGAAGGGGGAACAAAAAATAATTTAGAAAATGAGGATAACGAGAAAAACTTACAACCTGCTAATTTGCGGTGTCGAGAATTTAGAAAAATCTGAATCTAAGATACTAACAAAACTTAGTGCC
>CBDUEE010000129.1:0-8185 GCA_965366105.1 uncultured Flavobacterium sp.
TCAAAACCTAAATTCTGACCTACAATATATTTGGCTTTGCCTAAAGCGACATTAAATTTCTCTAAAACTTCGGCTAAAGAAATTCCTTCGGCTTCGGCCAATTCTGTAGAAATTCCGTGAATACGTTCCGCATCATAAGGAATATTAAAACCTTCTGGTTTAACCAAATAATCCTGATGTTCGACGAGCTTACCCATATCATCATGCAACTGCCAGGCGATTTGAATACAACGTGGCCAGTTGTCCGTATCAGAAATAGGTGCGCCCCAACGCTTAGGTAATCCTGTAGTTTCGGTATCAAAAATTAAGTACATAGCTGGAATTGAAGTGATTGTAATTATTTAAAATTACAAAAATTGAATTTCAAATTTAGGTTATTTTACAGCTACAAACAAGAGACAAAGTATTAAAAAAGGAAAAGGCCTTGATTGCTCAAGACCTTTATAGTTAATATAAAAAAGATATTATTTGAAATTCCAACCCAATGTTAAACCAAAGGCTACGGGTGTTAATTTTGCGTTAGTATCAGTGCTGTATAATCCATTTACGCTCCTATCGTTATTGGATGTTGGGTTATAACCAATGTAAGATTCGTTTTTATCTTCATTAATAATAGAGCCGTAACCTTTTTCTAAAAACATTGCTGCATATAAAGCATTTTTTTCTCCTACAGCGAAGGTAAATCCTAACTCGAAGGAACTCATGAAAATCCCTTTAGTTGGGTATTCTCCAGTTGCAGCATAATTAGCTTGGTTTCCAAAACCATATTCAGGTAAATCAGTAATAATTAAATTAACATCTGGATAATAACCTGATGCAGTAACACTATTTGCAGAGGCTTTTATTTTATAATCTACTGGTAAAAAATATTTTGCTCCCGCTCTAAAATTAAAATCAATTCCTTTATTAATATTCTTTTTATACTGTAAAAAAAGTGGAATTTGTATAGCGTTTAGGGTTTGCTTTTCGTTGTAATTACTTGTACTGATATTATATACAAAAGCGGAACCTGACTGGTCTACTTCAAAATTAGAAAAGGTTGTTGTCCCTGTTATCAAACTCACTTCTTGTTTGTATTGCGCAAACTCTATTCCTGATCCAATACCAATATGATCTGTCAAAGAATAAATATAACCAACTTTTATAGCTCCGCCTAATTGGTTTCCAGAAACTGTTTTTGCTACTTCGCTTTGAATGTTAGCAACTCCTGATTGCACTCCTATATAAAACTGCGCTTTCACTCCAGAAGAGAATAGGATTATTGCAATTCCAACTATATACTTAATGTCTAATTTCATCTGTTTATGTGTTATTAATACTATAATAATCCATCCTCATTTTTATAAAATGAGGATTTCATACTCTTAATAATTTTATTTTTTAATTTCTAACTAAAAGGTTTTTTGTAAGCGATTTTCCACTTGTGAAGATGATTTTTACGATATAGATTCCCTCAGCACTTGGCGCAGTCATCTCTACTGTTTTTTCATTAACAATCTTATCACTTATTAAGCTTCCAAGCATGTTATAAACCATAACGCGTGCATTTTGCACTTTAGCTAACTCTACATTGGTAATTAGTTGGTAGTTCGAATTACTTTTAACAGGATTAGGTGAGATTTTTAAATAGTCCTGCTCTACAGATGGAGATAACACTAATGAACAAGAGATTATTACACTTCCGTCTATTTTTGTACCTATCGCATAGTATGTTCCGTTTAAAGAACCATTCTCTTTAAAATATTGAGCTGTTTGACCAACTACTAAATTTCCGTTTTTATACCACTTATAAGCAACAAATTTATTTGAACTGTTATCAAAGAAAATAACATTATCGAATTGCTGTCTTATCAAATTTGGTTGACTTTGTATAGCTGGTAAAGTTACTACTGAGGCAGCATTGTAATTACCATCACCTGCTTGCATAGCAGTAATATTTGTAGAACTAAATTCAGTAAAGGTAAGTATACCATTTACAATAGTTGCCATATTACTATTTGAAGAAGTATAACTTATAGGTAAACCACTAGTTGAAGTAGCCGTTAAAATTGCTGTATTTCCAGCACCACATCCTAACTCTAAAATTTGATCCCAAGTAATTGTTTGATTTGCTTTAGTAATATTAAAATCTTTAGTAATAAGAGCAATAGTATAATTTGAACCTGCACTTAACGTTCCTTGTGATATTACATACGTTCCAACATTATTCCCTGATGCTCTAGCTAATTTTCCTGTAAATGAATCTCCACTTACTAAAGCTGGCGAAACCGAATATCCAAAAATAGGGTCCGTTGTTCCGTAAACTTTTGTTTGAGAAGCATCAACGGTTACTGTAATTGCTTTTGTAGTGATAGCATAATTAGCTGGTATAAAAGTGATACCGTAATTATTGTTACTTAAAGTACTTGTAATAGCATACGTACCTACATCGTTTCCAGGTGTTCTAGAGAGAGCTCCTGTAAATGAATCTCCACTTACTAAAGCTGGTGAAACCGAATACGTTAAAGCAACATCATTAGTACCATAAACTTTCGTTTTAGCATCAGAAGTTACTGTAATTGCTTTGGTAGTGATAGCATAATTAGCTGGTAAAAAAGTGATACCGTAATTATTGTTACTTAAAGTACTTGTAATAGCATACGTACCTACATCGTTTCCAGGTGTTCTAGAGAGAGCTCCTGTAAATGAATCTCCACTTACTAAAGCTGGTGAAACCGAATACGTTAAAGCAACATCATTAGTACCATAAACTTTAGTTTTAGCGTCAGCCGTTACTGTGATTGATTTGGCTGTTATATTAAAATCTGCTGGAACATAAGTGATAGCATAGTTTGTATTACTCAAACTGCTTGAAATAGTATAAACTCCAACATCGTTTCCTGCTGCTCTTGTTAATGTTCCTGTAAATGAATCTCCACTTTCTAAACTTGGAGAAACTGAATAGGTCAATGCAACATCTGCAGTTCCGTAAACTTTAGTTTTAGCGTCAGCCGTTACTGTGATTGCTTTCTTTATAATTGTAAGCGTTACCGTTTTACTAGCTGCATTGTAATTTACATCTTCAGCTACCGTTGCTTTTACCATTACTGTTCCTATATTACCTAGGGCTATAGTAGCATTATTTGTCCCCGATAAGGTTGCACTGCTAGTTCCGCCAGCTACGATTTCATAGCTAATAGTTCCTGTTGAATTTGAGTTAGCATCTAAATCAAAGTCAGCATCTCCATAGGTTTTACTAAAATCAACAAAAGTAACTGTTGGAGCTGTTTTTAATTCGGCTGCAAATTTCCATGTCGTTTTATTTGAAATACCTGCAAAATCATTGTCTGCACCATTTTTAAATGCAGGACCATCTACTAGTACATAATAAGTTTTAGACTTCTGTAGATTTAATGTTGGATTGATGGTTACTACAGCACCCGTTACGTTTACATTTGATGCGGTTACAGCTATCGTTTCAAAAACGCTATCGTCTGCAGCATTATAAATAGTAATATTTCCCGTTCCTTTTGCTATATTTTCATTAAATGTAAGTTTTAAATCACTACTTATTGTTACAGCAGTGGCATTGTTTGCAGGTAAAAATGTGCTAACAATTGGTTGGAAATCTACAGTTACCGCTGCACGATTACTTAATCCATTATATTGAACCACCTCTGAGCTTGTTGCTCTAAATGTAGTGCCCGTTTCATTGATCGCTAATTTAGTTGTACCAGCGTAAAGTGCCTTTGTTGTTACATTTAAGGCAACATCTACTTGCCTTATAGAAGCATCATCTACAACATAGAGAGTTTGTGAAGCATTATTAAAAGCAATATCTGTTATATTTTTAAATTGAGCAGTCGTCGCAGTTCCATCAATTTTACCATTACCACTAATACCAATAGTTGTAATACTATTATCTGTCAAGTTGACGCGTTTTAAATAATGATACCCGCTTCCTAGATTATATAGTGCAGTATAAAGCATATTGTTCGCCCTATCTATGGCAACCGCTCTTACTCTGTAATCTGCTGCATTGGGAACTGTGGTTACAGCTCCTGTAGTTTCAGAAACTTTATCAACACGACTAACATCTGTATTTGCTACATATAAATTACCAATGCCATCACTAGTTATACCTCCACCAAAGTTTGAAAAACCAGTCGCAAGAGTTGTTACAACTGCATCAGGTAAACTTACTTTTTTTACCGAAGATATTTCTGCCACATATAAATTACCATCACTGCCCATTGTTAGGTGACTACCATTTAAAAAACTAGCCCCTGTTCCCGTACCATTTATACTAGCACTTACGCCTTCATTACCTGCTAGTATTGTAACAGTATCATCTAACGCTATTTTTTTTATTACACTATTTGTGAAAACATAAATAGTACCTGCATTATCTATAGTTAAATCATAATATGCACCAGAAAAACCACTGAATTTTTTGTCATACTCTTGTGATGCATAATAGGTAGCTGCAGTTAAAGCGTCCGTGTTATTTAAGACAGTACCTCCTGTTGCTGCAGTATGCCATAATGTTTTACCAGTTGTAGATGGCGAGCTTGTTAGATCTGCAACTGTACTCCCTGTTACCACAAATTGTTTAGCATCAGAAATACGTTTTACTGTAATAGCAAGTCGCTCTGTACTTTCTATTCCACTTAAAGTTTGACTTGCATAATATTTGGTATTATCTACAAGAATCTTGGATGTTGCGAGCAAGTTACCATTTGTCGCAGCATCATACCATAAAATGTCAGTACCACTTAGTTGTAAATCAGCTATTGTTTTGTCATCTCCAGCAAACACTTGCGTGGCATAGGTAGTAGATGGAGCTGCTGTAAAAGGTGCAACATCTGTAATTGTTGTGAAATCTTGCCAGAATGCAGCATTCCCATAAGCAGTAACACTAGCTGTGGACACTACTAAAATACATGCATCTATATCTGTATTATTAAAAGTATACTGAGGGATACTTATAGGCGTAATTATTTTACTTTTGAATAGCTCTAAACTACTACAACGACTAAAAGCAAAATCGCCAATCGATGTCACGCTATTAGGAATCGTTACCGATTTTAAAGCAACACAGTTTGAAAATGCGGAAAAACCAATAGATGTAATTGAAGTAGGAATAATTATTGAAGTTAAACCTGAATGAGAAAAAGCATAATCTCCAATTGTCGTAATATTAGAAGGAATAGTTATTGCTTTTAAATTGGTACAATTACTAAAAGTAGAATCGCCAATTTCAGTCATATTTGTACCAATAGTTATAGAAGTCAAAGCTTCACAACCTTCAAATAAATTACTTCCTACAGTTGTTACTGAACTAGGAAAAGTAAAGGAGGTCAAACTAGTACAACTATCAAAAGCGTGATCTCCTATTGAAACAACAGCGTCTATATTTGTTATTGTCGCTAAAAAACGACACCCGCTAAAAACGCCATCTCCAATCGATGTCACATTTGAACCTAAACTTACAGCAGTTAAAGATGTATCAGCAAAGGCATATTCTCCAATAGAAGTAACATTTACACCCATTGTTAAACTGGTTAAATCATAAGCTTCCGCGAATGAATAACCTCCTATTGATGTTAATGTACTTGGAAAACTAATTGAAGTCAAACCACTACAATATCTAAAAGCCTCATCTCCAATAGCAGTCACCGTATAATTGGTACCACCGTCGCTCACCATTGAAGGCAACAACAAATCACCTGTATAACAAGAACCGATTGAAACGGTTACTTCTGTGGTATTGGGGATAGGAGTATAATTAATACCATCTACAGCAAAAGTCTGCGCCGATGCTATACTGACGCATAAAATAGTTAAAAATAAAAGTAATTTTTGTTTCATAAGTATTTTGTTTGAATATATTTAATCAATTAAATTAGAGATGCAAAAATATTATATACAAAATAATTAGAGTAGCCAATTAGGATAAATCGATAGCCCAATCAGACATTTTTAATGTTTTTTTGATGTAAAAGCTAGAATCTTATAGACTAAAAGTAAACTTTTATGAATTTATGAAGTAAAAATATTTAGGAAAAATCAATTCTATGAAGGATTTAAAGCTATTTATTTATATTCATACAAGAGAAAAATAGCGATAGGAATTAAAGCATGACACATTGAAAATCAGGAGATTTGATTAGAGAACAGAAGATTTGGATAAAAATTAAAAGCAAGTAATTTTGATTTTTACATAAGACCCTTTGTCAAAGTCTTGAACTATGACAAAGGTGATAAAAAGTGTTTTATAAATTGAGATTAATTAATCTTAAAAATTCAAGACTCTGACTTTCAATTACAAGCAAAATATTTCGCAAATCTTAAAAGATCTTTTTTAGAGCTAGTAGGTATTATTTAAAATTGAAAACAACTACAAGGTTGATAAAACCTAGCAGGAGGAAAACAATCTTTTATAAATCAATCTTTTACTAATCGAACTCAGGATTTTATAATCTTTAGTAGACAAAATAGAAACTATATCGAGATAATCTGAAAGCACATCGTTTTAAAAACTATTTGGCAAAATAAAATCTCTTTAATTTATAGTTGCATCTGGACGCAATTCCGAAGGTAGGTATTCAAATTTTTTCTTAAAAGTGGCACTAAATTTACTGTGACTATCATACCCCACTTCCTGTGCTATATTCTTAATTTGCATATTGGTGTTAAGAATAAGTTGCATGGCGAACTGCATTTTTTTATCGATATTGTATTGCAGTATTGAGGTTCCGTACACCAATTTGAAATCCATTTTTAGTTTTGAAGGAGATACGTTTAATTTCTTAGCAAGGGCATCAATTCCTAAAAAAGGTATCGCAAAATCTCGTGAAATTAATCGCTCACATTGCGAAATCTTTTTATAATCTACCACTTCTCTTACTTTATAATCTTCCTTTCGCAAATCGGCAAAAGCATTCTTAAAAAAAGTAGATACTAAGCTCAGGGTTTGAGATTTTAAGAGTGTATCACTAAAAATATCAGCATTAAATGTTTTAAAAGTTTGTTCTATTTCATGACATAATTCTTCTGCATTTGGCACAATATCTTGATAGGAAATAAAGCCTTTATCCGAATCCAAAAATTTTTTAAAAGGAAGGTTTTTATCTAATTTTTCAAAAGGAATATTCTTTTTTATCCAATCTGGGTGAAAATGAAAAATATAAAATTCACATTTAGATTTTTTGTAGAAATGCGCTCCAACATCGGTGCCTGGTTTTTTGAATCCCCAAAACTTATTTTGAAAAGGGATTTTATCTATAAATGTATTTTGAAGCTTTACTTGGCTTTCATAAAGTGTAAAAGTCAGCGTATAATGCTCACTAGGAATATCCTTATCATAAACAGCTTTAATTAACGCATTCTGTTTGAATTCTATATTAGTTATAGTCAGCCAACAGCCCTCATCAATTTTACGATAACGAAAAGTCCCTTTTATAAAAGGATTGTTTCTATGCACTAGCTGTTCCCGAGCATCATGTTTGCTACCAGGAGTTTTTATAGTTGCCTCAATCATTAGTTCTGGCGTATTTGCCAAAAAAGGAAACTCAAAAAAACCGTCCTGATAAAAATTTAAATTAGGCTTTATAAACTGAAACCACTTGGATAAACTCATATTTTTAATTTACAACTCCCAAACAGTATTACTATCATAAATTAAAGATATAAGTCTAAAAAGAAGCCTTTATAAACTTTAATGAGAAATAAATTTACTATTAGGGTACAAAAAAATAAAATATTTATGTTAAATCCTAAAAAATAAAAAGCTTTCTTCTTAGAAAGGTATCAAGATTGTTTGATTAACTATTCAATTTATTACCAATGAATTAGAATTCGTTTATGCTTAAGTTAAAACTATTTTTAATAGATTGGCTAAAGGAATATTGCCTTAATAATATGAATAGTTGAAAACAATACTGAAATAAGATATAATTCATTAAAAAAACAGCAACAACTTCAGCTCTTAAAATTGATAATTTCTGTCTTTTTTATTATTTGGATGCCGTAAAATTTAAGTAAAATTAAGGACTCTAAAAACAATATAATAATGACCTTTTCTCTTCTATTTAACAAATATACAGACTTGCAACCTTAAACAAAAAAAGAAACAATTATTGAGAATTATTTATTTAAAAAAAAAATAATCTATAGAATTGACAAAATTAGCTATTGATTTCCG
>CBDUEE010000130.1:0-8126 GCA_965366105.1 uncultured Flavobacterium sp.
CCATCTGCAAACACCGTTAAAAAAGTTTTATCTGAAAAAATTTGATTTTCAGAAGCACCTTCTCTAATAGGCATCATTCCTTCGTAACTAATATAGCGCGTTACGAAAGCACCACAAATTATAAATATAAAGGACAAATGCAGGATTAATGTAGCCCATTTTTCTTTCTTTAACAGCTGGTAACGTTTGATATTACCAATAAAGTTGATTAGAAAAAAAACATGAATGGCTTCAAACCACCACGAATTATAAATTAGAATTTTTGAGGTGTCGGTATTGTATTTACTTTCGATAAAAGTTCCGGTAGCCATGGCTACTGCGTATGCGATAAATAAAAAAGCCATTAATCGAGTAGAAAACAAAAAAGAAAATATTTTTTTATCCATTTTTATGGGATTATGTTTTATAAAAGTGCCACAAAAGTACTCAAAATTGTTGACTTTTATATTCACACATTTGTTAATTTAAACCAAAAATCAGCTTCTTTTTAAGCAGTAAATTGAACTCTTTTTTTAGAAAATATCATTTTTTGATTCCTATCGAATTCTGATCAAACCAAACCATTTTTTTTGTTAATTTTGCCAAATGATTAAAATAATTATTATTGGTTCTGGAAATGTAGCACAACATTTGATTTTCGCCTTTGAAAATTCTCAAAAAGCTAGTAGTGAAATACAACTAATTCAAGCTTTTTCGAGAAAAAGGGAGGCACTTGTTCATTTGCTCGATTATGATCGGATTACATCTGACTACAGTCAATTATTAGAAGCCGATTTGTATATTATTGCTGTTTCTGATAATGCTATTGCAGATGTTGTTTCAAACCTTCCTTTCAAAAATCGTTTGGTAGTGCATACTTCTGGAAGTGTTCCCCTGACTATATTGAAGGAAGAAAACCGAAAAGGGGTTTTTTATCCACTTCAAACTTTTACTAAAAATAAAGAAGTAGATTTCAAAACTATTCCTATTTGTTTAGAAAGCGAAAACGCAACTGATTTTCAGTTATTAGACAAAGTGGCTAAGTCTATTTCAGAAAGTATTTTTGCTATTAATTCCGAACAGCGCAAAGCATTGCATGTTGCTGCAGTATTTGTGAATAATTTCACGAACCATTTGTACCAAATAGGGAGCGAAATTTGCGAAGAAAATATGGTTCCATTCGAAATTTTAAAGCCTTTAATTGCTGAAACCGCAAATAAAATAATGGTGCTATCACCAGAGGAAGCACAAACGGGACCTGCAAAACGCAACGATATCGCAACAATTGAAGCCCATGAAGCTTTTATAACCGATAAAAATCATCTTACTATTTATAAAATACTAACACAATCAATACAACATAATGGCAAAAAGTTATAAAGAAATAATGAACGACATCACTACTTTTATTTTTGATGTCGATGGTGTACTAACTGATAGTTCTGTTTTTGTTACCAATGAAGGAGAAATCCTTAGAACGATGAATATTCGTGATGGGTATGCAATGAAGGCAGCTGTAGAAAGTGGTTACAACGTTTGTATTATATCTGGAGGAAGCAATGAAGGTGTTCGAGTACGACTAAGAAATCTTGGAATTACAGACATTTATTTAGGTACACCAGACAAAGTAGAAACTTTTGATGAATACACTGATGTTTATCAAATAAAACCAGAACAGGTTTTATATATGGGAGATGATATCCCTGATTATCATGTAATGAAATTAGTAGGATTAGCTACTTGTCCGCAAGATGCGAGTCCGGAAATAAAGGCAATTTCTAAATATATTTCACATAAAAATGGAGGGAAAGGTGCTGCACGCGATGTTATTGAACAAGTGATGAAAACACAAGGAAAATGGATGGCTCATTTTGACGGAAAACACGATTAATTACTGATTAGTTTTTTAGCGATTAGTGAATATGATTTAGTTTATAAGATCTAAATTATATGAAAACAAAAAACTGATAGTAAAATACCTGCTAATACTAGATGAAATAATAAAAAACGCATCAATAATGATAATCTTAACACTGAAAACGGAACACTAATAAATGAATTTTCTAAAACTGATTCGATACCAAAACTTACTAATGCTCGCTTTTATGCAGCTTATTTTTAGATTTGGATTTTTTAAACTTCAAAACATTCCTTTGGCTTTGGCCGATTGGCACTATGGACTATTAGTTTTATCAACTGTATTGATAGCAGCTGGCGGTTATGTCATCAATAATATTTTTGATCAAAATACAGATTATGAAAATAAGCCAAATGATGTAATTGTAGGTAAAAGCATTACGGAAACGCAAGCATATAATATTTACTTTGCTCTTACAGTTTCTGGCGTAGTACTAGGTTTTTATTTATCGAATGTAATCCAAAAACCAGGCTTTGCTTCTATTTTTATTTTGATTGCAGCTACACTTTATTTGTATGCTACAAGTTTGAAACAAATGATGATTATTGGCAATATTGTTGTTGCTTTATTACTATCGTTTAGTGTTATAATTATCGGAATTTTTGATTTATATCCTGCAACAGCACTGGAGAATCAACAACAAATGAGCGTTTTTTTTTCGATTTTATTGGATTACGCCGTGTTTGCTTTTATGATTAATATACTTAGGGAAATAATTAAAGATATTGAGGATATTGATGGAGATTACAACCAAGGTATGAACACCTTGCCTATTGTAGTAGGGAAATCAATAACTTCAAAAATAGTTTTGGGTTTGAGTTTTATTCCGTTATTTATAATTATTTATTATATCAACAAATATTTACTTGACTTAGTTTGGGTTACAATATATATGTTGCTTTTTGTTTGTGGCCCGTTAGTTTTTTTTATTATAAAAATGTGGACTGCCAAGTCAAAGAAAGAGTTTCATGTGTTGAGTTTAGTCTTAAAATGGATATTGTTTTTTGGAATCTTATCTGTGGTCGTTATTAGTTTAAATATGAAATACAATGCTTAGAGAACAATTAAAAAAATACCGTTTGATACTTGCTTCTGGTTCGCCAAGAAGACAACAATTCTTCAAAGATTTGGACTTAGATTTTGAAATTCGGCTAAAAGAAATTGAAGAAATCTATCCGCAGGAATTAAAAGCGCATGAAATCACTAATTATTTAGCTGAATTAAAAGCTAGTGCTTTTGAAGGTGAATTGCAAACCAATGAAATTCTTATCACCAGCGACACGATAGTTTGGTATAAAAATAAAGCTTTGGGTAAACCAAAAAATGAGCAAGATGCATTTCAAATCTTGAAATCATTATCAAATGCTACTCACGAAGTAATTACTTCCGTTTGTTTTAAAACTAATAAAAAACTAGAGGTATTATATGAAATAACTAAAGTCACTTTTAACGAATTGAGTGATGAAGCGATTTGGTATTATTTAGAAAATTATAAACCCTACGATAAAGCGGGTGCTTATGGAATTCAAGAATGGATTGGTTTTGTAGGTGTTTCAAAAATTGAAGGTTCGTATGCGAACGTTATGGGAATGCCCACCGATAAAGTGTATGAATATTTGAGTAAATTAGCATAATTAAAATGTTGGAAATGGTATCATTACAAGAATATATAAAGGAATTAATTGCAACAGGAATTTTGCTTTTTTTGTTGATTTTATTACGAATTGGAACTACAAAATTGGTACGCAGTTACGCGAAGAACAATCAAACACTAGAACACAGAACCAATTTGGTGGTCAAATACATGCATTTATTCCTTTATGTCTTGGCGCTAATTGCTTTAATCATTATTTGGGGTGTTCAGCCCAAGGATATTATTTGGGCATTTTCTTCTATTACCACTGTTGTAGGTGTTGCTTTGATCGCTCAATGGTCTATTTTGAGTAATATTACTTCGGGAATTATTTTGTTTTTTTCTTTTCCATTTAAAATTGGTGATGTAATAAAAATCCATGATAAAGATTTTCCAATTATAGGAGAAATAAAAGATATTGGTGCTTTTCATGTTTTTTTAAAAACGTTTGATGGAGAAGAAATAATCTATCCTAACAACTTGCTCTTGCAAAAAGGAATTTCAATATTAAAAGATCATTTCAGTGATAAAAAATATGTTGAATAATTCTTTATCCCTTAAAGTTAATCAAAATTATTATGAAGCTTAATAATTTTGATTAAAAATACAATTCATTTTTAAAGAAAATAAAGTTGTAAAATTTACTTGTTTCAACTTAACTTATTGAATTTCAACTATTAATTTTTTATGTAATTTAAAATTATATTGTATTAAAAGTGATAATTATATAACTATTAATCAAAAATATGTAATGGTAAAGTTTATATTTTACTACATATTTGTTACTCTAAAAAAGCTAAATTTTAATAGGTTAAATACAATACATAAAAAATATGAATGACATCTTGAAATTACCATTTTATGCAAAATCAACGCTGATTTTATTAGGATTAATTGCTAGCACTTTTATTTTTTATATTGGTCAAAACATATTAATTCCTGTAATGATGTCGTTTTTATTTGCAATATTGTTATATCCTGTTGTTCAATTTTTTAAATCAAAACTTCATCTTCCACATGTAATAGCAGTAATGACCGCAGTAATATTATTTGTATTAGTTTTCATAGGACTATTTGTATTTCTTTCCTTTCAAATTAGTGATTTTGTAAACGATTTTGACAAGATTGAAAAAAACATTACAATTCATCTACATAACATACAAAGCTTCGTAAGAGATAACTTTCATTTAAGTTCTGGAGAACAAAAAAAATATATTGATAGCGCTACTGAAGATTCTATGCAAAAAGGAAAAGAATTAATAGGTACTACTTTGATGTCATTTACAGATACTTTGATGAATTTGACTTTAATCCCTATTTATACTTTTTTGATTCTTTTGTACAGAACCCATTTTTTATTGTTTCTATCAAAATTATTTAAAAAAGAAAATCACGGAAAATTAAAAGATATTTTAACAAATATTCGGTTAGCAATCAATAGTTATATAGTCGGTTTAATTATAGAAATGATTTTGGTTTCAGTAATGACAATTGTTGGTTTTATGCTAATAGGTGTAAAGTATGCCATTTTATTGGGGATTATCACGGGAATTCTAAATTTGATTCCATACATCGGTATTCTTATGGCTGGATTATTAAGCATTCTAGCTTCATTAACAGGATCACCTGATTTGTCAATAATTATTGGTGTAATAGTAATTACGATAGTAGTACAAGTGATTGACAACAACATTATTGTTCCATTGATTGTGAGTTCAAAAGTGGAGATAAATGCATTTATATCTATTATTGGTATTATAATTGGCGGAGCAATTGCTGGAATTTCCGGAATGTTTTTGGCACTCCCAATTCTAGCTATTATGAAAGTAATTTTTGACAGGATAGAATTAATGGAACCTTGGGGTTATTTGATGGGAGATCATCTACCCAAAACTTATACTTGGCGAAGTATTAAATTACCACTTTTTGATTCGGAAGAAAGTTCTGAAATAAATATATTAAAAGCTGATGTAGTTGTTCCAGTATTTACTGAGACCACCACCGAAACTGCTCCTAATAGAATGGATGTATAATCCGCTAGAAAATTATTTTAAAATTTTTGAAATCCTCACAACAATTGACAAATAATTCACTTTTTAATTGTTTTAAATATATTTTTTTAAATTTTATACTTGGACAATGCATAAAAAAATAAATCTGATTTTGTTTCTCATATTCTTCAGTTATTTTCAGGTTTCTTTAGCCCAGAAAATAGTTGTTAAGAAAGACACTACCAAAATTTACACTGATATTAAAAACTATTCTAAAAAGAACAAGTTTACACAATTGATGCATAAATTAGTTTTTAGATCACCAGTGGTAAAAAGAAAATCTACTAAAGAAGTTCAAAAAAACTACGGAACATTTGAAGGTAAAATTATAAGAAACATTAACATTGTAACACTAGACCCTTTTGGATATTCTGAAACTGATACTTTAAAAGAACCAAAAAATTGGGCCGAAAGAAGTGGAAATAAAATCCATTTAAAAACAAAACGAATAGCTATAATGAATTTATTGCTTATCAAAGAAAATAAACCTTTTGATTCGCTGTTGGTAAGAGAATCAGAACGTTTAATAAGATCACAGCGATTCATACACCGAGTAGATATTACTCCAAAATTAGTAAATACAAGTAAAGATTCTGTTGATATTTCTATTCGAGTTTTAGATTCTTGGAGCCTTATCCCTAAAGGTTCAATTTCGAGTTCAAGTCTTAATTTTAAACTAAATGAGCGTAATATTTTAGGATTAGGTCATCAATTAGAAAATCAATTCAGAAATAGATTTAGTGATGGTAAAAGTGGTTACGATGTTTCGTACACTATACCAAATATCAAAAACACATTTATAAGTACTAAAGTAAGATATCAAATAGATTTAGATAATTATTATGGCAAAAGTATTGCTGTAGAGCGCCCATTTTATTCTGCTTTAACCAAATGGGCTGGTGGAATATATGTAGATCAACTTTTTAGAAAAGATTCACTAACCGACTCAAATTTAGTTTTTGCTTCTCAAAATTTTAAATACAATACTACCGATTTTTGGATAGGAAGAGCTTTCAGAGTTTTCAAAGGGAATACCGAAAACGATAGAAGTACAAATCTTATTACAACGGCTCGATTTTTAAATATAAAATATTTAGAAAGCCCCGATTTGGAACATGATACTTACAATTTTTATTCCAATGAAAAAATGGCTTTATTTGGAATTGGTATTTCATCTCGTAAATTTATAAGAGACCGATATATATTTCAAAGTGGAATCATTGAGGACGTACCTATTGGCAAAATATATGGAATAACAACTGGATATCAATATAAAAATAGTGCTGGGCGATACTATTTGGGTGGCCGAGCTGCATTTGGGAATTATTATAAATGGGGATTTTTAAGTGCTAATTTTGAACTAGGTTCCTTTTTTGATAAAGCAACAACCAAGCAAACTGCATTTTCATTTCAAGCCAATTATTTTACAAATTTGATAGACATGGGAAAATGGAAAATTAGGCAGTTTGTCAAGCCTCAATTAGTGATTGGCTCAAATCGTGTAGATATAATGGGTGATCAACTTTCTATAAATGATAATTATGGTCTTATAGGTTTTACAATACCTGAATATGGAACTAAAAAAGCAATCTTAACAACCCAAACACAATTCTATTCGCCATGGAATCTGTGGGGTTTCCGACTGAATCCCTATTTCAATTATTCAGTTGCCATGTTAGGAAATACTAAAAAAGGATTGTTAGAAAGCAAAGTATATTCTAAAATTGGAATTGGATTAATTATAAGTAATGACTATTTAGTATTTAGTTCCTTTCAAATCTCACTCTCTTACTTTCCTTCTATGCCTGGTAATGGAAGTAATATTTTCAAAACAAATTCTTTTGAAACAGCTGATTTTGGTTTTCAGGATTTTGAATTGGCAAAACCAAGAACTGTTATTTATAAATAAACATAGAATCAATTCCTTAGTAAATTTTTATAAAAAAAATAAGATACCAGTTACTAAACTCAAATAATTTAAACAGAATGTTATGTGTAAATTATGTAACTAAATAAGTAAATTATATAAAGTTAAAAAAAGCTTTATTGTTTACTTTTATACAATAAATTAATAACTAAAACCAACAACAAATGAAAAAAGTTACCTTTTACTTAATGATGATAGTTTTATCATTAGGTGTTATCCCAACTCAAATTTATGCTTCTGAAAAAAATCCTACTTCAATCACAAACACTCCAAAAGAAGTGCCTGCAGAAGTTAAAATATTGCTTAATCGTCTTGACGAAATAAAAGCGATGGACAAATCATCATTGAATTCAGCAGAGAAAAAAGAATTGCGCAAAGAAGTTCGTGCTATAAAAGCGGAATTAAAATCTACAGGAAATGGTGTTTATTTATCTGTAGGAGCTATTATAATCGTTATTCTTTTATTGATTCTTTTACTGTAATTCAAAATAATATATCATTAAAAGGAGACAAGAAATTGTTTCCTTTTTTTTATGTAATAAACTCATCTAAAATCAACTTGAAAGTAGTTAAGTTTAAAAAAAAATTATCTATTAACACGATGATACTAAATAGATG
>CBDUEE010000131.1:0-8088 GCA_965366105.1 uncultured Flavobacterium sp.
GTAATGTCTCTTGATCTATTCCTTCCTTAATAGTACCGTTTATATTGACTTTCCAAAATTTAATATGTAAATGCTGGTGCGATAACTTATGTACAATACTCTTATCGTTGGTTTCTAATATGCTTGAAATACTATTTTCTTTAAAATATTCATTTTGTATTTGCTCTGAAACAAAATCAAAACCTTCCTCTTTTTCTGTTTCTAGTAATGGAAACTCATATAAATTATGCCAAATCCCTTTAGCAGTTCGTTTTTGAATTATAGTGTTGTCATTTTCATCTGATGCTACTATATAATTAAAGTAACGATTGCGCACTTTCAATTTTTTAGATTTTACTGGTAATTGATCTACTTTCTTTTTTTGCAATGCGGCACAACTTTCGTTAAAAACACAAATGCCACAATTGGGACTTTTAGGAATGCATTGCAATGCACCAAACTCCATTATCGCCTGGTTAAAAATAGCTGGATTGTCTTTTGGTATTAATTCAAAAGCCAAAGTAGTAAACTCTTTTTTAGCGGAAGCCTGAGCAATATCAGTTTCAACATCAAAATAACGAGATAGCACTCGAAACACATTCCCATCTACAACAGGTGCGACTTCATTATAGGAGAAAGAGGCAATTGCCGCGGCTGTATATTCTCCCACTCCTTTCAACTTCAGTAGATCATTATACGTGGCAGGAAAAATTCCGTCTAACTCAAATGCAATATATTGCGCGGTTTTATGTAGATTCCGAGCACGGGAATAGTAACCTAGTCCTTGCCATAGTTTTAGTACTTGCTGTTCATCTGCATTGGCTAAATCAAAAACGGTTGGAAAAGTGGTGGTAAAAGATAAAAAATAAGGCATTCCTTGAGCCACTCGCGTTTGTTGAAGCATGATTTCTGAGAGCCAAATAGGGTAGGGATCAGTGGTGTTTCGCCAAGGTAAATCACGCTTATTTTGTAAGTACCATTTGATCAATAAGTTAGAAAAATTCATGTTTAAATATTAGACTGCAAAAGTAAAAGTTTATGTGATTAAAATTTAATGAATTAGCTTGAATAATTGTTTTTTAAATTCATATATTTGCAACCTCAAAAAAATAGTACAACATAATATAATAGGAAAGAAAATGACGAAAGCAGATATCGTAGCGAAAATTTCAGAGAAACTAGGTCTTGAAAAAGGAGATGTTCAGGCAACTGTAGAGACTTTTATGAATGAAGTTAAAAATTCATTAGAGACTGGAGACAATGTATATTTAAGAGGTTTTGGAAGTTTCATTGTAAAAACTAGAGCTGAAAAGACAGGTAGAAATATCTCAAAGAACACTACAATAAAAATTCCTGCACACAATATTCCTGCATTCAAACCTGCAAAAGTTTTTGTAGAAGGAGTTAAGACAAATAACGAAGCAAAATAATAATATTAATTAATCATAAAATCGATACGATATGCCAAGTGGTAAAAAAAGAAAGAGACATAAGGTAGCAACTCACAAACGTAAAAAAAGAGCGAGAGCTAACCGTCACAAAAAGAAAAAGTAGTTTATAACTACTTTTTTCTTTTTAAAAGTTCATTGAAATTGAGATTTAAAAATGTTGATCAACGATTCTTGATTTCAGATTTTAAAAACCTGAAATCAAGAATCAAGAATCACAAATCTAAAATCTCTCCGGGTACAATACCTGTTAAAATATTGTTTAATCCATCCTTACAATTCAGTTATGAGTTATAAGTTATGAGTTTTTTAAACTTTAAACTTTAAACCTGAAACTAAAAGTTCGGATAAAAATTTACAGATGAATAAAGAATTAATCATTAGATCTAGTTCTGAAGCCGTAGATTTTGCCTTATTAAAAGATGGAAAACTAATTGAATTACACAAAGAAGAAGAAAAAAGCAACTTCCAGGTTGGTGATATTTTTATTGCCAAAATAAGGAAGCCGGTTGCTGGACTTAATGCAGCTTTTGTAAATGTTGGCTTTGAAAAAGATGCCTTTTTGCATTATCATGATTTAGGTCCTAATTTAGCTTCCCAACTGAAATTCATAAAACTTGTAAGCGCAGGTAAATTAAAAGATTTCTCCCTAAAAACCTTTCAGTTTGAAAAAGAAATAGACAAGGATGGTACCATTACTGATGTTTTGAGTGCCAATCAATCTGTTTTAGTACAAGTCGTCAAAGAACCTATATCTACCAAAGGCCCAAGAATTAGCGCTGAGCTTTCACTTGCCGGAAGATTTATAGTTTTAGTTCCGTTTTCTGACCGAGTTTCTATTTCGCAAAAAATAGAAGACAAAAAAGAAAAAGAACGTTTGAAACGTCTAGTACAATCCATCAAACCAAAAGGATTTGGTGTTATTGTTCGCACAGTAGCCGAAGGCAAAAGTACAGTAGAATTAGAAAAAGATTTGCAGAACCTGCTTAGCAGATGGACTGCAATGTGTAAAAAATTACCAACTGCTCATCATCCGTCTAAGGTGTTAGGAGAGCTTAATAGAGCTTCTTCAATATTAAGAGACGTGTTTAATGATACCTTTAGTGGTATTCAAATTGATGATGAAGAGTTGTACAACCAAACAAAGGATTACTTGCAAGAAATTGCGCCATCCAAACAATCAATTGTCAAGTTTTATCAATCTAAAGACACTCCTATTTTCGAGAAATATAACATAGAGCGACAAATCAAAACTTCTTTTGGAAAAACCGTATCCATGAGTAAAGGAGCGTATCTTATTATTGAACATACTGAAGCGTTACACGTTATCGACGTAAACAGCGGAAACCGTTCTAATAAGGCCACCAACCAGGAAGATACAGCCATGGAAGTCAATATGATTGCTGCCGCCGAAATTGCTAGACAATTGCGTCTACGTGATATGGGCGGAATCATAGTCATTGATTTTATCGACATGTCTAATCCCGAAAATCGTAAAGTCTTGTTCGATTTCTTGAAAGAAGAAATGAGCGATGATAAAGCAAAGCACAAAATCTTACCTCCTAGTAAATTTGGATTAGTCCAAATTACAAGACAAAGAGTAAGACCAGAAGTAAATATTAAAACTAGAGAAGAAGATCCTAACAATGAAAGTGGCGAAATTGAAGCGCCAATTCAAATCATTGATAAAATCAATTTTGATCTAGAAAGAGTATTAAAGAACCATAAAGATGTTGTGCTTAATGTACATCCATTTGTGGCCGCATACCTTACCAAAGGTTTTCCATCATTACGTTCAAAATGGTTTCTTGAACATAAAAAGTGGGTGAAAATCATACCTCGTGATGCTTACACGTATTTAGAATATCATTTCTATGACAAAAAAGAAAATGCTATTATAGATTAAAAAAAAACCGCCTCTCGAAAGAAAGGCGGTTTTTTTATGTCCTAATAGTAGTGCGTTTTTCAAAGCTTCCAGTCTTTAGAAGGTCTTCAGCTTTCATTCGTAATGATTTCTGGAAGAGCTTATTAAGAGAGTAATTAAAATAGTATTAACATGATTCTTCTTTTTAGGAGCTATTTCCAGCTATCCGTTACAATCTTTTGTGCTGAACCTCAGCACAAAAGGATTTCCACTTCTATCTGGGCTAGGGTTTTGGTTTTTGGATCCTATTTATTTAAAAGATTAAAATAGTAATATTTTATTACGTTCATCAAAACCTATAATAAATAAAAAATGGCGCTCATGGCGCCATTTTCTAGAAACTTGTTAGCTTCTTTAAATCGCTTATCGTTTGTGTTGGGTTTTCCGCTTTAAAAACAAAACTTCCAGCTACTAGAACATCAGCTCCTGCCTCTACAAGCTGTTTTGCATTTTTATCTGTAACACCACCGTCAACTTCTATTAACGTAGTTGCTCCTGTTCTATTGATTAATGCTTTTAGCTTTTTAACTTTTGCATAAGTGTTCTCGATAAAAGATTGACCTCCAAAACCTGGATTTACACTCATGATACAAACCAAGTCAATATCATTTATTACGTCTTCTAATAAATCGATATTAGTATGTGGATTAATTGCTACTCCAGCTTTCATTCCTTCTGCTTTAATAGCTTGTAAGGTTCTATGCAGATGGGTGCAAGCCTCATAATGCACACTTAATATATTTGCACCTAATTCAGCAAATGTTTTAATATAGCGATCAGGATCGATAATCATTAAATGAACGTCAACTGTTTTTGTAGCGTGTTTTGTAATTGCTTCTAAAACGGGCATTCCGTAAGAAATATTAGGAACAAAAACACCATCCATAATATCAATATGAAACCAATCTGCTTCCGAATTGTTAATCATTTCAATGTCGCGTTGTAAATTTCCAAAATCAGCTGCTAATACCGAAGGTGCAATAAGAGTATTTTTCATTTGCGTTGTTGTTTAATCTGTGTGAAACAGATTATTAAGTTGTAGTTTCTGCAAAATTAGTTTATTTAAAACGATTGCGAAAGTTTTTTTATCAAGACAACCCGTAAGTTTTTTAAATAGTTTTTGCGTGAGGGAGTGAAGTGGAAATCCTTTTTTATTTTATGTAGCGTAGCAGAATAAAATAAAAAAGATTGTAACGTAAAGCCCGGCCCGAAGTTTTTACGAAGGGACACGCCCGAATCAATTTTAATAAAAAAATAGTAGCAATTTTCAATTCCCAGGCGCGGCGGGTTAGGGGGATAAAAAAGCAAAACTCCGAAAACCCGAGCTTTTGCGAACAGACCGGAATTTTGCTGAAAAAGCAAAACTCCGGTAATCAGCCGGAGTTTCAATCATCAATCAAAAAACGAACAGTCAATCAAACTGTTGTTTACTGTAAAAATCATAACATTTAAAATTCCAAATCTCAATAATGGAATTTGGAATTTAAAATTTTGATTTTATATTTTTATCCTAAATAAGTTTTAAGGATTTTACTTCTTGAAGTATGTTTCAATCTGCGAATTGCTTTTTCTTTAATCTGACGTACACGCTCACGAGTTAGGTCGAAAGTTTCTCCAATTTCCTCTAAAGTCATAGGATGTTGATCACCTAAACCAAAATACAAACGTACAACATCAGCTTCTCTTGGAGTTAATGTCTCTAATGAACGTTCAATTTCAGTACGTAAAGATTCGTGAATTAGTTCTCTGTCTGGATTTGGAGATTCACCCGAACGTAAAACGTCATAAAGGTTAGAATCTTCTCCTTCTACAAGAGGGGCATCCATAGATAAGTGACGACCAGAGTTTTTCATTGACTCTTTTACGTCATTTACAGTCATGTCTAGCTCTTTTGCAATTTCCTCAGCAGATGGTGGACGTTCATTAGATTGCTCTAATAAAGCGTACATTTTATTGATTTTATTGATAGAACCAATTTTGTTCAAAGGCAAACGAACGATACGAGATTGTTCAGCCAAAGCTTGAAGAATCGATTGACGAATCCACCAAACCGCGTACGAAATGAATTTGAAACCACGTGTTTCATCAAAACGTTGTGCTGCTTTAATCAATCCTAAGTTTCCTTCGTTAATTAAATCAGGAAGAGTTAATCCTTGATTTTGGTATTGTTTAGCCACCGAAACAACGAAACGTAAATTAGCTTTTGTCAATTTTTCTAGGGCTTTTTGATCCCCAGCCTTAATTTTTTGAGCCAATTCTACTTCCTCGTCAGCTGTAATAAGATCAACTTTTCCAATTTCTTGTAAATATTTGTCTAATGATGCAGTTTCACGATTCGTTACCTGCTTGGTGATTTTAAGTTGTCTCATGTTTTTGTGTCCTCAGTTTTAAGTGTACAAATAGTTATACGTACCGAGCTGCAAAAAAGTTACAAAATTTTGAAAAGTTTTTTAATTTTTACAGGAACCGAATTTTAATTGTGGCATTCCCTGCGGTCGGGCTATTCGCACTCGCTTTATTATGCCGCTTTGCTTCATAATAAGAGCTCAGACAAATGCTGCTATCCCTAATGCGGTCTACCGTTTAATAGCTGTTTAGTATTGATTATTCATAAAATTGAAGTGTTCTTAAAAACTTTTCATTAGAAAAAAATCTAAGTTACATTTAATGAGTTTTATTTTAAAAAGCCTTGCTTTCTTATGTCTTTGTGATAAACTACAATATTTTCTGGTATTTCTCCACTAAGCATCCAATTTATATCGAGACCATTATTTATTGCAGTTCGCGTCAAGAAGGTATTATTGGAAATAAATTCTCCTAATAATGCCAGATCTTCTCTAAAATCTATAAAATAATCTTCATCAATAGCTTTTATCAAAATCAAAATTTTAAATGCTCTAGCAATAACGTAAATACACAAAGTATATGCTTTTGCATAGTTTTCCTTTAGAATTCTGTCGTTGTTTAATTCTAATAAGTAGTTAAGCATTTTTAGATTAAGGCTTATTTCACCATATTTATCTTTTGTGATTCTCACATGTTCGGTTATATCTCCACTGATGTAGCGAGTATCCTGTAATAAGTAGCCTACTGAGTAAAAACGATCTGTAATTTGTTTGATTTTTTTACGCAGTAACAGCTCAAAAGTCGCTCTTTTATCTTCAACAGTTTCGGTGTCTACAAGTTCAAAATGCAATCTATTAGCAAGGTCCAGATCTCTTTTTAAAAGTCTAAAGATTAATTTGTCCTTCTCTGCACTTGGTAACTCTTGTATTGCTTTTTTGAATTCTTTAGAAAACATGGTTTTTTTTATTTTAGAATTCAAATATAATATTTCTTGATTAAAACGAAAACCCTAATTCAAATAAATGAATTGGGGTTTTCTATAGATAAACCTTTAGTAAACTTAAGATCTTATTACTCATTCTTCTCTTTGAGCGCTGCATTTTCAATTCGTTTTTTAACGGATAAACTACTCACTACTTTTTTGCCTGTTCTAGATTCTAATTCTTTTAAAGCTACTTTGGCAACATTACCGCCTTGTTGAGCTACTTTTTTGCTTTCGCCAAAAGTTTCTGGATTTACTGCTTGCGAAATATCTTTGGTTGAAGCTTCGGCTAGCATGTTTAAGATCAATTCAGTGTTGGTCATATTATCACGAAGATTCTCTTTTTTCAAACCTTTAAGGATTTTATATTCTTTGGTTGTTTGATCTGACCAAGCTTTGGTAATAATATCAGTTAGAATTGCAAATTGAGTTCCTTCTTTTAATCCTTTACTTTTCCATTCGTCAGTTAATTCTTTTCGAATTTCAATACTTTTTAAGCGTTGGTTAATCCAGTTTTCAGAATAACCTAATTTTAGATAATACTCTAGAGCACGATCTATTGAAAGTTCTGGGTCTTGCATTTCGTCTAATCTCTCGCTACCTACTTTTGCTAGCCAAAGCTTAAATGGTTCTGCTTTTGGCGATGGGATGGATTGTATTAAACGAAAAAGCTGCTCTGTGTCAGCAACATCAGTTTTGTAAAACTTCCCGTCAGATGATTGTAGTTTCAGTTGGTTACAATTTGTAACCAACTGACTTCCTTCTTTCTTTAAACGGTTTTTTAATACTTTCCAATAGTTGTTTGGATTTAAGCTTTCTGAAAGCACTGCTACAACATCCACAATAGAAAAATACCATTTCTCATCCTCTTCATTCCAAATTGAACGTATTTGTTTCTCTTCAAATAATTTCAAGGCAGTTTCTTTTGTCATGTTATTGCAATTTTGAATAGTAAATATAATAAATTTTCTCGCAGTTTTATACATAAACGAAAACCCCAATTCAACTAAATGAATTGGGGTTTTCTATAAATAAACCTTTAGTAAACTTAAGATCTGATTACTCTTTTCTTTCCTCACGTGGAGGTCTTGGCAAAAGTGCTTTTCTTGACACTTTTTCTTTTCTAGTTTTCGGATCCATACCTAAGTATTTCACTTGGAAAACATCGCCCATATTTACAACATCAGCAACATTTTCTGTACGTTCCCAAGCTAGTTCAGATACGTGTAATAAAACTTCATTTCCTGGAGCTGATGTATATTCTACAACTGCACCAAAATCAAGCATTTTGATTACTTTCACTTCATAAGACTCATTCATTTGAGGTTTGAAAGTGATTGACTTAATTTTAGCCAATACTGCTTCAATTCCAGCAGGATCAGTTCCTAAGATTTCAATAACACCTTCTT
>CBDUEE010000132.1:0-7915 GCA_965366105.1 uncultured Flavobacterium sp.
CCTTATATTGATTTTGTCTAAATTAAGGACAAAGATACTATATAAAAAGCTTTTTCCATAATTGATAACATTTTTATAACTAATGATAAAATAGAAAAAAGCTATTTGTAATGACTAAAAGTGTTTGAAATTATTAACTTTGGTTTCTATCAAAAACATAAAAGTATATGAAATTATATCCTATAGAAACTGGAAATTTTAAATTGGATGGCGGTGCTATGTTCGGCGTGGTGCCAAAAACGATTTGGAACAGAACAAATCCAGCAGATGATAATAATTTAATTGATCTTGCCGCTCGCTGTTTATTAATTGAAGATGGCAATAAATTAATTTTGATTGATACTGGAATGGGAAACAAACAATCGGAGAAATTCTTTGGGTATTACTCGCTTTGGGGTACCCATTCGATGGATAAATCTTTGGCAAAACACGGATTTCATCGGGATGATATTACGGATGTTTTTATGACTCATTTGCATTTTGATCATTGTGGTGGAAGTGTACAATGGAACCAAGATAAAACAGGTTATGAACCTGCTTTTAAAAACGCTAAATTCTGGAGTAACGAGAATCATTGGGAATGGGCTACTAAACCAAATCCTAGAGAGAAAGCCTCTTTTTTATCGGAGAATATTTTGCCCATGCAGGAAAGCGGTCAATTAAATTTTATAAAAAGACCTGAAGGTGATTTTTTAGCGCAATCAGCGTTGGGTTTTGGTATCTTCTTTGCAGATGGTCATACCGAAAAACAGATGATTCCGCATATTCAGTATAAAGACAAAACAATTGTTTTTTGTGCAGATTTATTGGCTACAGCTGGACATATTCCTATTCCGTATGTGATGGGCTATGATACAAGACCTTTACTAACCATGCCGGAAAAGGAAAAATTTCTGAACGCTGCTGCCGAAAATAATTATTATTTATTTTTGGAACACGATGCGCATAACGAAATTATAACGGTAGAAAAAACCGAAAAAGGAGTGCGACTTAAAGAACGATTCACCTGTGATCAAGTCTTAACTTAGTGTTAAGGATAGTTGTATTTGTAACAAAATAAATTATTTTAGACCAATTATTTCAAAAACTTAATAAAAATTAAATGAATACCATTAAACCTATTTACATATCTGCCTTTGCACTATTGGTTTTGGCAGGATGTGGCACTTCAAAACAAGTTTTAAATAGTAATAATTTAAGTCTTATTACTGCTCCTTTAAATAGTAAAAAGAAGGCACCATTAACTGAAAACGAATTAAAGCGTTGGAGTCATCTAGATATCATAAAAGATACTATTCCAGGAATGAGTGTTGATAGAGCTTACGCTGAATTGTTGAAGGACAAAAAAGGAGTACCAGTAATTGTTGGAATTGTAGATTCAGGAGTCGATATTGAGCACGAAGATTTAAAATCAGTGTTATGGACAAATCTAAAAGAAATTCCAGGAAACGGAATTGATGATGATAATAACGGTTATATAGATGACATTCATGGTTGGAATTTCCTTGGTGATATTACCAAAGAAAATCTAGAATATGAAAGAATTATCAAAGACAAAAAGCTAACGGATGATGCTACTTATCAAGTTGCAAAAAGCTTGAATGATAAGAAAGTTGCCGAAGCAGTTGTTGGTAAATCACGTTTAGAACAAATGTTAGTATCTATTAAGGAAGGTGATGCAATGTTGGTAAAACATTTAGGGAAACCGGTTTATACCATTGAAGATGTAAAAGCAATTGTTTCAAAAGATCCTCAAATACAAAAGAGTAAAATAGGAATGCAACAAATGCTTTCTTACGGAATGCCAGTTGCAGATTTAAAAGAGGCAATCGAAAAAGATCTTAATGATTTCAAGGCACTTACAAGTGGAGAAAATCTTAAAACAGATTACCGTAAAGTAGTAGGAGATAATCCAAATGATATTACTAATACTAAATACGGTAACAATAATGTAATGGGGCCAGACAAGAATGAAATTCTTCACGGAACGCACGTTGCAGGAATTGTTGCTCAAAGTAGAAATAATGGCTTAGGTGGGGACGGAGTTGCTAATAATGTTCAAATACTTACTGTGCGTGCTGTGCCAGATGGAGATGAATATGACAAAGACATCGCACTTGGAATTCGTTATGCGGTAGATAATGGTGCTAAAGTAATTAATGGAAGTTTTGGAAAAAGTTTTTCTCCGCACAAACAATGGGTTTATGACGCTATAAAATATGCAGAATCAAAAGATGTATTGTTTGTTCATGCAGCCGGTAATGATGCAAAAGATATTGATTATGCAGATAATTATCCAACAGATGCAGATGATAAAAAAACAGAATATGCTGATAATGTAATCACTATTGGAGCCTTAAATTATGAATACGGTGATAAAGTAGTGGCTCGTTTTTCAAATATAGGGAAAATAAATGTTGACGTTTTTGCACCAGGAGTTCAAATTTATGCTACAACTCCAAATGATTCGTACAAGTTTTTACAAGGAACTTCAATGGCTGCACCAAACGTTGCTGGAGTTGCTGCACTGATTCGTTCGTATTATCCAAAATTATCTGCTAAACAAGTAAAACATATTTTGATGGATTCGGGCGTAGCAATCACAACAGAGGTAATTGTAGGAGGAAAAGCAAATGATACGCGTCCTTTTACAAATTTGTCTAAATCAGGAAAAATTGTAAACGCATACAATGCTTTACTGATGGCAGAAAAAATATCAAAATAATACTATTTTAAAAATTAACTTAATGGAAGGGCGATTTGTCCTTCCATTTCTATTTTATTTCAAATATGAAAAAATTAATTTTATTTGCTCTACTTACTTTAAGTTTTGGAACTGCATTCGCTCAGAATAACGCCTATTGGCAGCAACACGTTGATTACAAAATGGACGTGACTATGGATGTTAAAAATTATAAATACAGCGGAAAGCAGGAATTGGTTTATACCAATAACTCTTCGGACACACTAAAAAAAGTGTATTATCATCTTTATAATAATGCTTTTCAACCGGGAAGCGAGATGGATGCTAGAGTTCAAACGATTAAAGATCCAGACGCAAGAATGGTCAACAAAATTAAAGTAGATGGTAAAGACGTCAAAGAAAGCCGCATCAAAACTTTGAAACCAAATGAAACAGGGTATTTGAACATCACTAATTTTAAGCAAGATGGTGCTGTTGCTTCAACAAAAACGGCAGGAACAATTCTTGAAGTTACTTTGGCTAAACCAATTTTGCCCAACACTAAAACAACTTTTACATTAGATTTTGCTGGTCAAGTTCCTGTTCAAATTCGTCGTTCTGGAAGAAACAATGTTGAAGGTGTAGCGTTATCAATGGCACAATGGTATCCAAAAATGGCCGAATTTGATTTTGAAGGTTGGCACGCAGATCCGTACATTGCTAGAGAATTTCATGGTGTTTGGGGAAATTTTGATGTAAATATTACTATTGATAAGGATTACGTTTTAGGTGGTACTGGTTATTTGCAAAACAAAAACGAAATAGGTCATGGATATCAAGACGCTGGAGTTGTAGTGTCTATTCCTAAGAAAACAAAGACTTTAACTTGGCATTTCAATGCGCCAATGGTTCATGATTTTACCTGGGCTGCAGATAAAGAGTATATTCATGATGTAGTAAAAGGACCTAATAATGTTGATTTACACTTCCTTTACAAGAACAACTCGAAATATATTCAAAACTGGAAAAATTTGCAACCAAAAACGGTTGAGTTAATGAATATTTATAATAAAACAGTTGGAGATTATCCATACAAACAATATTCAGTGATTCAAGGTGGCGATGGCGGAATGGAATATGCTATGTGTACTTTGATCTTAGGGCAAGGTACTTTTGAAGGTTTACTTGGAGTTACTGCTCATGAAATGGCACACTCTTGGTTTCAGCATGTTTTGGCTTCAAATGAATTGAAGCACGGATGGATGGATGAAGGATTTACTTCATTCCTTGAAGATTACGGATCTAATGAAATCGCAGATAAAAAAGTAGAAAATCCATTTGCAGGAGCGTATAAAAATTATTACTCCATGGCAAATTCAGGTAAGGAATTACCACAGACAACTCATGCTGACCGCTTTGATGAAAATCGAGTTTACAGTATTACCTCCTATAGTAAAGGAGAAGTTTTCTTAGCACAATTAATTTATTTGGTTGGGAAAGAAAATCTCATGAAAACTTTAAAGAAATATTATAGCGATTTTAAATTTAAGCATCCTACTCCAAATGATATCAAAAGATCTGCAGAAAGAGTTTCTGGTGCAAATCTGGATTGGTATTTAACCGATTGGACAAAAACGACCAATACTATAGATTATGGTATTAAAGCAGTTACTGAGAATGGAGATCAAACGACAATCAGTTTAGAAAGAATCGGTAGAATGGCTATGCCAATAGATCTTTTAGTAGAATATACAGATGGAACAATGGAGAGTTTTTATATTCCGTTGCGAATGATGAATTTTGAAAAAGAAAATCCAACTCCAGCAATTAAGAGAACGGTTCTTTCTGATTGGGCTTGGGCATTTCCTACCAAAGAATTTACCATTGCAAAAGCAAAGAGTTCAATTAAGAAAATTACTATAGACCCAAGTGGTTTAATGGCTGATGTAAAACAAGAAAACAATGTTTACAAACAATAAAAGTTTTCTAAAAAACCCAAGATTGATTTATGGACATTAAATTTAATGAAGCAGACAAAGCTCTCGAAATAAAAGATGGATTAAGGAATAATGTCTTTTTAATCAAATTTCTAATGATTTTAAATCTAGCCAATTCTATTTTAAATCTATCTGATATAAAGAGTAGTAATTTTGGATTTACAAAAATAATCTGGACTGTTTTAGGAGCTATTTCAATTATAATTCTGTATAAGTTTATTGTGAAAAAATCATCTTTAGAAAAAATTCCAATCGATCAAATAAAAGGATTGAATGAACGGATTTTTATGGGTAGAAAAAAATACTTTTTAGAACTAAAGAATGGAAAAAAGCGTGATTTATTAGAAGTAAAATCAGAGACAGAATTCAAGGAATTAAGAAGAATGTTTACGAAAATCGGAATTCAGTTTTAAATATAAAAGGTCGCAAAAATATTTTTGCGACCTTTTTTAATTACTTTTAAGCTTTTGAAAACTACCTTCTAAATTTAAAGTAATCGGCTAATGCATGTTTCTTGTTTCTCAGCATTTCAGAAACTAATTTCATTCCAATTACCGAAAAAGTAATTCCATTTCCACCAAAACCCAAAACAAAATAAGTGCTTTTAAAATTTGGATGTTCCCCTATGTAAGGCAATCCATCTTTGGTCTCGCCAAAAGTTCCTGCCCATACAAAATCCATCTTAAAATCATAATTTGGCAAAATCTTCTTCAAATATTTTGTTAACTTATCGGACTTGTCATTGAGTAATAAATCTCTTTTATCAGCATTTACAAAATCCTCATCCTCTCCGCCAATAAGCAATCTATTATCATCCGTTGTTCGCATATAATGATATGGCTCGGCTGTATTCCAAAACAAAGTGTCGTTTAGATGGGATTGGTCATCTTCAAATCTTTCCCCAACCATTGCATATGTTGAAAGTAGTTTCACAAAATTATCTTTAATGATTTCAGTACTTTCAAAACCATTGCAGTAAATTATTTTTTTGGACTTAATGGTGCTTCCATGTTCTGTTATAACATGTACTCCATTTTCAAGATAAGTTGCCTTTTTGATATCCGTTTTGTCAAATATTTTTAATCCTTTTTTATGATTAAAGGCTAAAATATCATGAGCTAATTGAAACGCATCAATGCTTCCTCCTTGTTCAGAAAGGATACCTCCATAAGAATTTTTAATTTGGTATTTTAAATCAATTTCTTCGGCTTCAAGCCACTTTACGGGCATTCCAATTTTTTTTCGAGCCTCAAATTCTTTTTTTAATCCATTTACATCTTTCTTAAAAGCGGCAAAATAAAGGGATTCTTTTTTCTTAAAACCACAATCAGATTTTACTTCTTTAACTATTTCTTTTAAATCGTCAATTGATTTATAGCATGCCCAATAACTATCGACTGCGGCTTTTTTACCAATTAAATCAATAAGTTGGTATAAAGGAATGTCAATTTCGTATTGTAACATTGCTGTGGTGGCCGATGTACTGCCATGACCAATTTCTCGCCGATCAATTAAGGTAGTTTTGTAACCGTCTTTGATACATTGATGGGCAATAAGACTTCCCGTAATTCCACCGCCTACAATAAGAATTTCAGTATCTAAGTCATCTCGTAAGGAAGGATAGGAGTTGATAATTCCATTTTTTACTAACCAAAAAGGTTCACTTGATCTTAGTTTCATAATTATATGGTTTTAATCAAATTTAGTAAAAAAATCTTTTTAATAGAATGCTCGTTAATAAATTATAAAATAGATTATATAAAAAACGAGTTTTAAAAAATGGGATTTTCTTCCATTTTTTAAAACTCGAATTTAATAGTATTGCAAATATTATACTTTTTCAGTACTTAAGTTTTTCAACATATCCATTGTCATAGTTTCCAAATCAAATTGATGTTTCCAGTTCCAGTCCTTTCTAGCCTCAGCATCATCAATACTGGCAGGCCAGCTATCCGCAATTTTTTGACGGAAGTCAGGCTCATAAGTAATCGTAAATTCAGGAATGTGTTTCTTGATTTCGGCAGCAATCTCCGTTGGCGTAAAGCTCATAGCTGCTAAATTGTAAGAAGAACGAATTTTTATGGGACGAAAAAAGTATTTTTTAGAATTAAAAAATGGCAAGATTCGGGACTTGATTGAGGTAAAAACCGATTCGGATTTTAAAGAATTAAAAAAAATGTTGAAAAAAAAATGAAATTCAACTTTAAACATAAAAGGTCGCAAAAATTTATTTTCCGACCTTTTTTTATGAAATTTGGTTCATTACATGTCTATATAACGAAAATTTAATAAAAAGTACAGAAATCTGTCTGATTTAGTGTGTGATTGCATTATTATATCTCGACTGCGCTCGATTTAGCCTATAATAAAAATGCAATATTTACCTAACTACTTAATTTATAAAAGAATGTAAAATTTTATTTTTAAAATAAACACAGATGCCATTATTTTAACTACTTTAGTTAAAGTAATTTTTGTTAACTTAACCTAAACCATTTTATGAAGAACCAATTTACCCCCCCCCCCATTTTTATTTAAGGATTTTCCTAAATATTAAAAAAGTAATTGCTAGAAATCAAATTAGCAATTTTTTAATACTCTTTTTTATAACGTTAACGCTCAGCAATTGTCAAGTTGAAGAGGGTATAGTTATGAAAAACAGTCCATTACAGACTTTAACAATTGATGAAGCAACAGGCTTTTTAAATCAACAACAAAATACAAATCTTTATAAATCATCCAAGAAAGAATCCCTTGTATTTGATTTAAAATCAATTAGTCATGACAGAATTATAAACAGTGACCAGCAATTGCTTAGTATTCCTATAGTAACCAAGAACAAAGAGGGATACAGTAGATTACTTTTATTAAAGGTTAATAAAGAAATCCGAAGTGTGGTATTTAATATGCAGTCAGAAAAAAAATCTAATAATGGATTATTTACTGGCAAAATGTTTATGTATTCTATTGATGGAACCTTTGTAAATGGCTTCCGAGTAAAAGATGGCGAGCTTATAACACAGTTTGTAAAAAACAACAATTCTTTAAAGAAAAATATATCCTCAAGAACTTATGGAGAAGACGAAGGTGAGTCACTCAAGGAAGTAATTGTTTATAATAGGTATCGCTATACAAAATCATATTCTCTAGAACTAGCTTTATTTGGATGGGATTATGGCGATTCAAATGGAGGAGGATACGATGAAAGTTTTATGTGGGCTTCTGGAGGAGGAGG
>CBDUEE010000133.1:0-7902 GCA_965366105.1 uncultured Flavobacterium sp.
TGTTAAGAAAATGCATTCATTAACAAATGGTTATAACACAATACAATACAAATTAAATTATCACTAGTACCAATACCAAAATGGACTACAATCAAAAAAATATTAAGCGGTAAAAAAAATTGACTATTCTTTAATATGCTTTAAAGAGCAACTATTGTCGTGTTTTTAACTTCATTAATCATAAAGGTACTGTGTGTACTTCCTATGTGTTCTAAAGTAGTGAGTTTTGTGACCAAGAATTCTCGATACGCCTCCATATCTTTGACAACAATTTTTAGAATATAATCATAATCACCACTTACATGATGGCATTCTAAAACTTCATTGAGTTGTATTACTTCACTTTCAAACTTTGAAATAAATTCTTTTGTATGCTGTATTAGTTTTAGATGGCAAAAAACAACAAACCCTTTTTCGACTTTAGAACGATTAACAAGCACCACATATTTGTCGATAATCCCTTCTCTTTCTAGTTTTTTAATGCGTTCATAAACTGCAGTTACGGAGAGATTTAATTTAAGAGAAAGCTCTTTGGTTGTTTTCTTACAATCTGATTGCAATAGGAAGAGTAATTTTTTATCGGTTGCGTCTAATGTCATTTTTTAGAATTTGAATTGAAATAAAATCTATAATAATCTTATTTTTAAAGCTAATTTAGATAATTAATTTACAATTATATCATTTGATAGTTTTAAAATCTAATATAAAACTATAGCATTGATTAATAAACTGAAATCATGTTATTTTGAATGCACTTATTAACAACTAAAAACCTAGCCCTGATAGAAGCGGCATCCTTTTGGGAGCGATAGCGACTAAAAGATACAGCGAATAGCAGGAAATAGCTCCTAAAAATATAGATATGAAAAACTTTAACCCCGCAGACAACATTCAAGATTTACAATACTTTGGAGAATTTGGTGGTGTAAATCCATCGATTTCTGATTCCTCTACTTACACTTTCCTTTCGGCGAAAACCATGTTCGATACTTTTGAAGGAAATATGGAAGGATGCTACTTATATTCTCGCCATTCTTCGCCTAGTAATTTGTATTTAGACAAAGCTTTGGCAGCGATGGAAGGAACCCAATCGGCTAATGTATCGGCATCAGGAATGGGAGCTATTACTCCTACTCTATTACAATTATGTGGAACGGGTGATCATATTGTTTCTAGTAGGACTATTTATGGTGGAACCTATGCATTTTTGAAAAATTTTGCTCCAAGATTAGGTATCAAAACAACATTTGTAGATATTACAAAACTTGACATTGTAGAGAATGCTATCACTCCAAATACTAAAGTTTTGTATTGTGAAACTGTGAGTAATCCTTTGCTTGAAGTTGCGGATATTGAGGGTTTATCTAAAATTGCAAAACGTCATAATTTAACGCTTGTGGTTGATAATACTTTTTCACCTTTATCCGTTTCTCCAGCAAAATTAGGCGCTGCTATTGTGATTCACAGTTTGACAAAATACATCAACGGAAGCAGTGATACAGTGGGCGGAGTAACTTGTGCCTCTCAAGAATTTATTGATAGTTTAAAAAATGTGAATAGTGGTGCTAGCATGTTATTAGGACCCACAATGGATAGTATGCGTTCTGCAAGTGTGATGAAAAACTTGCGTACACTGCACATCCGTATGAAACAACACAGCCATAATGCCATGTATCTTGCGGAACGATTTGAGAAAGATGGTTTGATAACTGTTTATCCTGGTTTAGAAAGTCATCCGAGTCACAAATTGTATAAAACCATGATTAATCCAGAATATGGTTATGGAGGAATGATGACACTAGATGTAGGCACTTTGGCAAAAGCCAATGAACTAATGGAATTAATGCAATCTAAAAACTTAGGCTATTTAGCAGTAAGCTTAGGATTCTATAAAACACTATTTAGTGCTCCAGGAACCTCAACATCGAGCGAAATCCCAATGGAAGAACAAATAGAAATGGGGTTGACAGATGGTTTAATTCGTTTTTCTATAGGTTTAGATAACGACATTGAAAGAACGTATGAGATGATGAAAGCCTGCATGATTGAATTAAATATCCTAGCTTCATAAACTTGAAGTTCTTGCATAAAAGTAAAGCCTGTATTTTTTACAGGCTTTTTCTTTTAAAAAATTTCTACTAGTTTTAATTACTCTTTTTTTTCAAAAAAAGTTAATTTTAAATACATATTTGCTGTATTCTAACTAAAGCATAATACTATTAGAAAGTAGAGTGATTAATTCTTCTTTAACCATTTTAATAAAATTTGTTCTAAATCTACTTGAATAATTGGTTTAGGCAAATAATCATTCATTCCTGCTTCAAAACATTTTTCTTTATCGCCTACCATTATTCCAGCAGTTACTGCTATTATAGGAATGTTTTCTGAATCTTTTAATTGTCTAATTTCATTTGTTGCCTCGTATCCATTTTTATTCGGCATTTGAATATCCATCAAAATGACATCAGGCTTTTCTTTTTTATACATTTCGACTGCTTCATTTCCATCCTTTGCCTCAAAAATAACACAATTAGAAATAATTCGCTTCACTAAGGTTTTTGCCAAAAGCATATTTATTTTGTTGTCCTCAACAATTAAAACCTTATTACTACTTAGCGAATGTAATGGAGTAACCACATCTTCATTAATATTCATTGCTAATAATAAGTTAGGGGCTTTTTTGTTTTTTAATTTTTCAAACTTAATTACAAAATAAAAATCGCTTCCATCGCCATAACTAGTTATTAATTGCAATTTACTATCCATCAAAGCTAAAAGCTGGTTTGAAATAGCAAGACCTAATCCTGTTCCTCCAAATTTACGGTTGGTAGAATTATCTTCTTGTACAAATGACTTAAATATCTTCTCGTTATTGGCAGATTTTATTCCTACGCCTGTATCCTTTACAGAAAACTTAAGCGTTGAATTATTTTTTTCCGATGATGTGACTTTAATGATATCCATTCGGATTTGTCCAAAATTTGTAAATTTAATAGCATTACTTAATAAGTTTACTAAAACTTGTTTCAATCGCACCGAATCAGCCATAATAAATTGCGGAACATTATTGCCAATATTAAGAGATAAATCAATATTTTTTTGGTTCGCTTGAAAGCTAAAAAGATTAATAATCTGATTTGTTAGCTTGTGTAAATTCACTTTTTCTATATGAAGCTCTAATTTTCCTGACTCAATTTTAGAAAAATCAAGAACATTATTAACGATTTCCATCAACGAAATTGCTGACTCATTTACTGTAGCCATATACTCAGCCTGGTTTTTTTTCAGGTCTGACTTCATTAATAAATGTGTAAACCCGATTATACCATTTAGTGGAGTTCTAATCTCATGACTCATATTAGCTAAGAAATCAGTCTTTGCTTTATTAGCTGATTCTGCTAGTTCTTTAGATTTTAAAAGTTCCATTTCCATTACTTTTTGCTCCGTAATATCTAAGAAACTCACAACAATCTCAGTAATATTATTATTTATGTCTAAATTAGGATAGCCGTTTACAAGGATCCAAACTATGTCTTTATTTTCGGGACGAATCACTCCTACTGTAAAATTTTTTAAAGGCTGCTTTGTATTAATAATCTGATTTACGGGAAAATTTTCGTTCTTCATTACGGATTCATCCTCATTTAAAAATTTCCATGTCGGGTCAAAAGCTTTAATTCCTTTCATCTGATGATCAGATAAACCCAACAATTCTGCTGCTTTATTATTAGAAATAATTATAGACGTATCCGCTGCATGTACAACGATTGCAGCATCTAAATTATTTAGTAGTCCACGATACCTTTCTTCACTCTTAAAAAGCGCATTATCAAATTGTTTTGTAGTAGTTATATCTCTACAAAGACATATAAAATGGATTTGGTGATCAGCACTTTCCAGCATAGGAGCCACAGAAAGTTCAAACCAATGCAAACCTGTTTCTAACTCTAATGTGTATTGTTTTCCAGATGAAAAGCCTTTTTCGTGTGCTTCCTTGATAGCGCTTAAACATACGTTAGCAGCATCTAATGGCAATATATGAGTGAAATTTTTATGCAATAACATTGAAGATGGCGCCGCCAATAAATCATTTCGTCGCGAATGGTAATTATAAATTTTACCCTTGAGATCTACCTCGAATAAAAGATCTGGAATCGCTCCAAGAATCGCTTGCATTTTTTTGTTGACTTTCTTAAAATCATCATTGATCTTTTTGCGTTCGCTAACATCTCTTACAAAAGCAGCAATTCTACCATCAACAATCATTTTTGCAGTAATTTCAACAGCAATCAAAGTTCCATTTTTATGAACCATATTGCGCTCTAGTATAGTTCGTTCCCCACTTATCAATTCTTTATACATTATTGGCCTTAACGCTAGTTCCTCTTTAGTGTATAAATCTGATATGTTTTTTGAACAAAGCTCTTCTTTAGTATATCCTAACATAAGACAAGCGCTTTCATTAACATCAAGTAAATTACCTGAAATATTATTTATAAAAATTGCGTCGGAGGCTTGCTCTATAAGACTTTTATATTTTTCTTCACTATTAATTAACTGCTTTTTAATGTTATTCAATTCTGTGATTTCAATCAAGGCTCCATTTAAGCGAATTGGTTTGTTATTTTCGTCTCTTGAAATTTTACCTCTAGCATAAAACAAACCATAAGTACCATCTACTTTCGGGAATTGAAACTCATCTGACCATAAATTTACGAGTGACTTATAAGAATTGTCTAATTTTTCAGTAACTCGAGCTCTATCATCAGGATGTATCTTAGACCGCAAAAGGTCTCTGTACTCCGACTTATTAATATCCGTACTACCAAAACCAAATAGATCAATAAAATTCTTATTATTCCAACTTTCACCTGTTACTAAGTCTACTTCAAAAACAGCATCGTTTGTAGCGGCAGAAATCATTTCATATCTTTCGTTCGCAATTTTTAATTTTTGTTCTGCCTTTTTTATATCAGAAAGGTCTAATCCCATTCCTAAAATCCTTTTTTTACCTTTATATTCAAGAGAATGAGAATTAACATAAAAGGGAATTTTGTTTTTATCTTTAGTAAATAATTCAATTTCTATTCCAGGCGAATTTTTCTCGAATAGCGATTGTATTCTACGTTGTATTTTATCCTTCAAGTCTATATCATAAAAATCAAGAGGTTTCATCTTAGCTATTTCACTAGCAGTGTAGCCCGAAACTGTTTCAAAGTTTTTATTCCATCTAATAATAACACCTTTTTCATCATAGAGATAAAAAATACCTGGGAGATTATTAATTATCATTTCGGATAGTTGTTTCTCTTCTAAAATAGCGTCTTCAGCAATCTTACGCTCGGTAATATCGGTCACTGTTCCTATATATCCTATGATCTTATTTTTAATATTTCGTTCTGGCATTGCTTTACCTATAAACCAAGCAATGGATCCGTCTGGACGAACAAAACGAAATTCTGATAATGATAATTCCTGACTACTTGAAGCATTTTTCCATCCTTCAATTAATGATTCTCTATCGGCTACATGGACAGCTTTAAACCAATCGTTTCCTATAGCTTCATCAAATGACAGTCCAGAAACTTGACACCAATAAGGATTAACGTAAGTAATAGTTCCGTATAAATTTGTCCTAAAAATTCCAACTTGAGATACAACTGTTAGCGTGTGGTATCTTTTTTCACTTTCTAAAACTTCCTCTTCCGCTTTTTTTCTTAGCAACTCTTTTTCAAAAATTTCTAAAGCAAAAGCAATATCACTTGTTGCTCCCACTAAAAGTTCAATTTGTTCGGCATCAAAAAAGTTTTTCTCATCTGCATAAAAAGAAAAAGCACCAATTATTTTACCAAATTTCTTTATTGGAACTGACATTAAAGAAAAATAACCACAGAATAACGCATCATCTTTCCATGGTAACATCATAGAGTCATTTTCAATATCATTGCATACAATATAATGACCTTCCTTAATAGAACGACCTGCTGGTCCTCTTCCTACGGGCTCATCGTTTATTGAAATTGTTTTTATTTTGGAAAAATAATCATTATCAATTCCTGCCATTTGTACCGGAACTATATGGTTATTAGTTTCATCTAATAGTCCTATCCATACCATTTTAAATTTACCTAATTCTACAGCGATCTTACAGGCTTCTCTAAACAGCGTTTCTTGATCTATTGTGCGAACAATCATTTGGTTCATCTGACTTATAAATGAATAAAGTCGGTTACCCTTGATTATTTTTTGCTCTGCTGAAATTCGCTCTGTTACATCTGTTACAATACCGTGACAAATTACAGATCCTTCTGGCTCTACAATTGGTAGCGAATTCACGTTATGCCAGACCAGTCCTTTGTTTGGATGATTGTAACGGTATTCACATTTTAATGGAATTAATTTTGATTTAGTTTCATTTATACTAAAAATTACTTTATCTAAATCATCGGCGTGAATGCGTTCAAAAAGTTTACTTGCCTCTTTTTCAATATCTGTGTGCGCTAATCCGTATATGTCTTGAATAGCATTACTAGCATAGGGAAAGCAAAAAGAGCCATCACTATTCTGACGCATTGAATAAATTAAACCAGGAGAAGTAATTGCAATTTTGGCAAATTTTTCTTTTTCATTTACTAAAGTATCATGAGCATTTTTAGATTCTGTAACCTCTTTTAAATTTGCAATTATACCACCTATGTTTTCATCTTCAATTTTATTATTGAGTACACCTTGCAACCAAATATAGTTCCCGTTTTTATGCTTAACTTGAAAAAGTAAATCTATTGGCACACCAGGACGGTGAACTGATTTCTGAATCATTTCCTTAACATAATCCAAATAATCAGGGTGATAATACTCAATGCTACTAATTTTTTGAAACTCATCATCACTATATCCAGTAATACGCGAGGAAGAGCTACTTCTGAAAAGAGTATTTAAGTGTTTATCTAAAATACATATAATCCCATCATTATATTCTACTAGCGTACGAAATCTCTTTTCATTTTGCTCCAGTTTTAATTCAGCGCTTTTCCTTTCCGTAATATTTTTAACAAATCCAAGAAATAATTTATCCGAAAGTCTTACAGCATCTACAAAACACCAAACCACTTCTTTGTTCTTCCTAGAAATTCTTATCTCTCCTCTCATAGATCCAATTTCTTGAAGAATTTGGAAAATTTTGAGCGTATGACCAATTTCTTCTTTGAAAGACATATCACCAAATTTCATCTTAAAAAGTTCTTCCCTAGAATAGCCCGTTAGCCTAACTGCGGCTTCATTAGCTTCGATGTAATTACGTTGATCATCTATAACAAAAATACCGTCAGGAGCATTCTCTATATAATTTTTAAATTTGGTATTATTTTCTTGTTCAATTAATTTTAGCTTATAATCCGTAACTGCGACATCCTGCTCTTTAATAGCTTTCTGAATAATTACTTTTTCAGAAATGTCTTGTGAAGTTCCTCTAAATCCAAATACAAAGCCATCAGCATTTAACAATGGAATTACTATAGTAGAAAGCCATTTAGTATTATTATTTTTTAAAGTAATTTCACATTCTAGTTCGAATTGTTCCTGACTTACTACAGAAGTCTCTATTTTTTTTAAGAAAATCTCAGCTTGGTCTGTTGGAAAAACGCCTAAAAATTCTTGAAATAGATTTTGATAGGGAACTGATTCAATTTCAAAAATAGAATACAATTCCCTCGACCAAATCATTTTTTTGTGATTCAAATTAAACTCCCAGCTCCCTAGTTTTGCAATCTTTTGAGCATCGTTTAATAATTTTTCACTGAAGATTGACCGTTCTTGATTTTTTCTAATTTCTGAAATGTCTCTGCCAATTCCATAAATAGTTTTTTTATCAGGTGACAATGTAATAGTCCATTGTATTATGAT
>CBDUEE010000134.1:0-7897 GCA_965366105.1 uncultured Flavobacterium sp.
TATACTGGTGGTGGTTTTCCATACAAAATAGAAAGATTAAAAAATTATTCGGTTGTTGGTATTTTATTACAAATAAAAATATGTAATTCCTTTTATTATCCTGATTTAAAAATACTTGATTTATGTATCAAACATTCGAATTTATATAATCTCATAAGTTTATGAAAATAACAACTAAAAATAAATTCGTCTGGGATAAAAAAATAATACAGCATTTTTGATCAATATTATTTATTGCTTTTTTCTAAAATAACCTTAATTATTTCCTCTTTACTTAATACACCAGATTGTCGCCATAATTGTTTTCCTTCTTGATATAATATCATAGTAGGAACACCTCGAACTTGGTATTTAGAAGCTATTTGTTGGTTTTTATCTACATCAATTTTGATAATAGAAATACGTTCCCCTAAACTATCTTTGACTTCTTTTAAAATAGGTCCAAGCATTTTACATGGTCCGCACCAAGTCGCGAAAAAATCGATTAATACGGGTTTTTCTGAATTGATAATGGTATCGAAATCACTCATAGTTTATTGTATTTATTATTAGGAACAGTACAACCATTAGGTCCACAACCTAAATTAGAAATGACTTGAATCAAGAAAAATAATCCAAAAATTATAAATACCCATTCTTTTAAAATGTAGGCTTGGCCAAATAAAAATAATGCAAATCCTAAACGAAAAAATCGCATAAGATGCCAATTTGTAAATAGTATGTTTTTCATTTTATTTGTTTTAGAATTGAAGAGTTATTATTTATACACTCTCAATTGAATATTTTGCATCATAGGAAATTACGTCACGTAATATTTCAATTGAAACCTCATTTTTACTACAGATAAGTACTGCGGTAAAATCCCTATTGATGGTAGCATTAAGAATTCCATCAATTTTCAAAAATTTATCCGTAATCGTTATGGCACAATTGCTACAAGTAATGCCGCTCATATTATACAATTTTACAATCGTTTTACTGTTCTTTTTTAACTCAATCAATAATTCAGAATTTAATCTAGGAGTAGATGAATTCAAGCAAGTTTCCATTTTTATAAAATCAAAAGCTGCTGAAAAAAGCATCTGATATTCAGCTTTATTTCCACCAAAAGGTGGACCTTTTTCGAATGATCTATTGAATAACAGACCAGCTAAAACTCCTTCTTCAGCTAAAAGATCATGCATTTTAAAAACATATTTTTCCCGCACAGCTGGTGGCAATGCGCAGAAAAAAGTTTGTTCAATAATTAAATCATATTTTCCTTGATGCTCAAAAAAATCTCCTAATGCAATCGTTATATTTACGTTATTTTTGAATTTCTCGTTCAACGCAGCTACTAATGTGGGTGCAATATCAATGACAGTAACGTTCGTAAATCCTTTTTCTAGAAGATACTCTGCCTCATAAGTGTTGCCACATCCAGGTATTAAAATGGCACTATTTTTATCTTTAATCGTATCTACGTATTCTTTAATAGGACTAGAAACTTCACCTAAATCCCAACCAATAGTTTTTGATTGATATTGTGCTTCCCAATAGGAGGCATCTAGTGGTTTTTCACAGGAAATAACGCAACAGCTAGAATCTTCCATTATATTTTTTTTTTTGACTTATTATTATTTTAAAACTTTGCTTTGGCATACAAAATCTGTTGTAGGTAAATTTGTTTTTGCAATAGCATTAAAACCACCTTCAATTTCAGTAAAGTTTCTAAAACCACGTGCTTCTAGTATCGAAGCCGCAATCATACTGCGATATCCACCAGCACAATGCAGATAAAAGTGTTCTTTTGGATTAATATCTTTGATCCACTCATTTATGGTTGCTAATGGCTTACTATAGGATTCTTGTATATGTTCTGCGCTATATTCACTTTCTTTGCGAATATCAATGACTTTGCTTTGACCAATTTTCACTTCTTTTGCAAATTGCTCGGCGGTGATTCTATTTACGGTATCAATTTCTTTTGCTGCTTTTGCCCAAGCTTCATAACCACCTTCAAGATGCCCAATTAAGTTATCAAAACCTACTCTGCTCAAGCGAGTAGCGGTTTCTTCTTCTTGACCAACTTCAGAAATTATTAGTATAGGTTGCTTCACATCAGCTACTAAGGCGCCTACCCATGGTGCAAAATCACCATCAATTCCTATACTGATTGACTGAGGAATAAAACCTTTGGCAAACTCACCATTTTTTCTTGTATCTAATAGTAAGGCTCCAGTTTTTTCCGCAGCTGTTTCAAATTCTTGAACGGATAAAGCACGCATTCCCAAATTTAATACATGTTCAAAACTGTCATATCCTTTTTTATTCATGGCTACATTCATACCAAAATAAGCTGGTGGAGGCAGTAAACCTTCTGTAACTTCCTGAACAAATTCGGCTTCAGTCATATCTGCTCTTAATGCGTAATTGGTTGCTTTTTGTTCACCAATAGTAGAAACAGTTTCTTTACTCATATTTTTTCCACAAGCACTTCCTGCACCGTGAGCAGGATATACAATAACATCATCTGGCAAAGTCATGATTTTTGTTCTAAGAGAATGGAATAGAATAGCCGCTAATTGCTCTTGCGTCATCGAAGCTGCTTTTTGTGCCAAATCTGGTCTTCCCACATCTCCAATAAACAAAGTATCTCCAGAGAAAATAGCTTGCTCTTTTCCGTTTTCGTCAATTAATAAGTAAGTAGCACTTTCCATGGTGTGTCCAGGAGTATGCAATACTTTTATTTTGATGTTTCCAATGGGAAATTCCTGGCCATCTGTAGCAGCAATACATTCAAATTCACAAGTGGCAGTTGGGCCATAAATTATTGGAGCACCAGTTTTCTTACTCAAATCGACATGACCTGATACAAAATCAGCATGAAAATGAGTTTCAAAAATATACTTTAATTTAACTCCATCTCGCTCTAAACGGTCTAAATAAGGTTTGGTTTCGCGCAACGGATCTATAATGGCCGCTTCCCCATTTGAAGTGATGTAGTAAGCACCTTGTGCTAGGCAGCCCGTATATATTTGTTCTATTTGCATGGTTTTCATTTTTTAAATTATAATTACAAATTTACCTCTGTTTTTTATTGTATACAGTGATATATGTTACATTCTCTTTTTTAGTGGAGGAAAAACTCTTTGATGATAATATAAAACCCCATTATCAATACAAACCAGCCAAAAACGGGTTTCAATTTTTCTCCATCGATTTTTTTAGATAAATAAGTTCCAATTAACATTCCAATAAGGGCTATTGCAGAAATAGTAAAAAGTAGTTCGTAATTGATGTCAATGCCATTTAAAACGTCTCCTCCAAAACCAATTAGTGAATTAATAAAGATAATCAATAATGAGGTACCAATAGCTTGTTTTATAGGTAAGTTTCCAAAGAATAGTAATGCTGGAATAATCAAAAATCCGCCACCTGCGCCTAAAAAACCAGTAATAAAACCAACTAAAAGACCAATGATTGCGATGCGTAAGTGATCATCTCTTTTTTCTATTTTTTTTGGAGTTGCTGTTCGTATCATAGATATGGAGGCAGCGATCATAAGAAATGCAAAAACAACCATGATTATCAAGTTTTTCGACACTTCAAAAGAATTAACGGTAAAGACAATAGAGGGTATTTTTGGCAAAATAACATCTCTTACAAAAAGTAAAGAAAGTACGGAAGGTATTGCAAATACCAGTGCGGCTTTGATCTTTAAATTACCAAGACGGTATTGACCATAACTTCCGACCATTGCCGTGATTCCAACAATAAATAAAGAATAACTTGTGGCTTGTTCTGGATGAATTTTAAAAAGATATACTAAAATAGGAACCGCAAGGATCGACCCTCCGCCTCCAATTAATCCTAATGAAAGTCCGATAATAATTGAAAGAAAATAACCTAAATATTCCATTTTTAAATTTTGAGGTATAGCTCTATGGCTAGTTTTTATTTTATAAAATAGATTGGAGTGAGTGATTTTATTTTAAAAGCTCAATGTTATTGCGATATAAAGTGACTAAACCGCGTTGTTCCATTTTTTTTAATAAACGAGAAATCACCTCCCTCGAAGTATTCAATTCAGTAGCGATTTCTTGATGAGATAATTTTAATTCTTTGCAACCGCAAACATCCGCATGACGTTTTAAATAAAATTCCAAGCGTTCATCCATTGCTCTAAATGCGATGTTGTCGATAACTTCTAGTACTTCTTCAAAACGAGCACGATAAGAACCAATTACGAATTCATACCAACTTCTGTGCTCCATCATCCATTTATCCATCAAGGGTAAAGGCACCATAATTAGCTCTACATCCTCCACCACTTTTGCCATAATTTGGCTTTTTTCATTTTTGGTAGCACAAATCATTGAAATAGCGCAGGCCTGACCGGGTTGTAAATGATACATAAAAAATTCACCACCATTTTCGTCCTCACGATAGACCTTAATTTTTCCGCTGATGACTAAAACTGTGTTTTTTATATATTGTCCTGTTCGTATTATGACAGTATCTGTTTCGAAGGACTGAATTGTAGCATTAGAATCAATTTCTTTTACTAATTCAATCGAAAATGAAGGAAATAATTTTTTTATAGGATCAAGCATTATAGTAGTTTTTCTCTCTTGTATAATGTAAATGTAGTTTAAAAATATCATAAAAGTTCTGCGATTCTATTACAAAAAAAAATAGATAAGTACTTGATATTACATTTATTATTTCAAATTGCCTATGGGTTTAATAGGTTGTTTTTTCGTAAAAACAATGTTGCAATTTGTAGTTTATTGATAGTTAATGTTTTTCGAAAACGATTTCATACAAATTATATCTAATTAACAAATTCTACTTTTATTGTTTGCTTAAAACATTGTATTTTTACAAAAAAAGATCATTATGAATTTAACACAAGAAGATTGGGTTTCTCAATTTCAAGCAGATAAAAATGCAATTATTCTAGACGTGAGAACTCAGGACGAATGCAGTGAAGGAATTATAGCAGATGCTATTAATATTGATATTCACAGTGGGCAGGAGTTTGTAAATGCACTAGAAGCTTTAGATAAAAATAAAAACTATTATGTGTATTGCCGTTCGGGAATGCGAAGTGCTAAAGCATGCGAAATTATGAATCAGTTGGGTTTTGAAAATGCTTATAACCTAGTGGGAGGAATTATAGAGTGGGAAGGCGAAGTAGTAGAACCATAAAACGGAAAGAGGTTATTTACCTTTTTATTTAAATTACAAACATTATAAACCTTTAATATGAGTTTAATACCAGAAGAATTTCAGATTAGAACATTATTAAATCAAGATACTTATTTAGTTGATGGTGAGTTAAAAAAATGGGAAGGACAGACCACAGCTGTTTTTTCAACCATCTCATCTACTGAACAATATGCACCAACAATATTAGGTTCAATCCCTTTTATGGGAGAAACTGAAGCTATTGAAGCTGTTAATGCTGCTAGTGCTGCATATAATAATGGTCAAGGTTTGTGGCCTACAATGAAAGTAGCAGATCGAATCAAATGTATGTCTAATTTTGTCACACAAATGAAAGCGACTCGCACCGAAGTTGTTAAGTACTTGATGTGGGAAATTGGTAAATCCTTACCTGATTCTGAAAAAGAATTTGATAGAACCGTAGAATATATTTATGATACGATCGAAGATTACAAATTGCTAGATAGGAATAGTTCTCGTTTTACAAAAAGTCAAGGTGTTAATGCTATGGTGCGTCGTGGACCACTGGGTGTTGTATTATGCCTAGGCCCATATAATTATCCGTTGAATGAAACTTTTTCATTGCTGATTCCGGCATTAATTATGGGTAATACCGTTATTTTTAAACCAGCTAAACTTGGCGTTTTATTAATTTCTCCTTTATTAGAAGCTTTTAGAAGCAGTTTTCCTAAAGGAGTAATCAATATTGTTTATGGTAGAGGACGTGAAGTTGCGTCACCTATTATGAAGTCTGGAAAAGTTGATATTTTGGCGCTAATAGGTAATAGTAAATCAGCGATTGCTTTGCAGGATCAGCATCCTAACAAAAACCGATTGCGTTTGATTTTAGGTTTAGAAGCTAAAAATCCAGCAATTATTTTACCAGATGCTGACTTAGATTTGGCTATTCAAGAATGTATTTCAGGAAGTTTATCTTTCAATGGACAACGTTGTACGGCATTGAAAATTTTATATGTTCATGAAACTATAGTTGATGAATTTAACAGACGCTTCACTGCCAAAGTGGATTCACTTATTTTTGGAAACCCTTGGGAAAAATCAGTAATGCTAACTCCATTACCAGAAAAAGAAAAACCAGCTTATATTCAAGAATTAATTGATGATGCGACCAAGAAAGGAGCTTCAATAATTAATGAAAAAGGAGGAAAGCATACGGAAAACTATATTTTCCCTGCAGTTTTGTTTCCAATAAATAAAGAAATGCGTGTGTACCATGAGGAGCAATTTGGCCCAGTTGTACCGATCATTACTTTCAAAGATATTCAAGAGCCTTTGAATGATATGGCAGAATCGAATTACGGACAACAAGTAAGTTTGTTTGGAAAAGATATAAAAACTATCGCCCCATTAATTGATACTTTGGTAAATTTAGTGTGTAGAGTAAACTTGAATAGCTCGTGCCAAAGAGGTCCTGACGTTTATCCATTTACGGGTCGCAAAGACTCTGCTGTAGGAACATTAAGTATTCATGATGCATTGCGTTCTTTTTCGATTAGAACTTTTGTAGCTTCAAAAGACAATGATTATAACAATGAAATTTTACAAGCTTTATTAAACAGTAAAGAATCGAATTTTATTAATACAGATTACACATTATAATCTATTTTATTTAAAATGACGAAGCCGACTCCTATTTATTTGAGTCGGCTTTTTTTATAGAATTTATCATTTTTTATCTTAAAAATATTATGTAATTTAGAGTGCTGTAAAATTAGAATATCTAGAGGTCATATAATTTATAGTCAATTTCTTTAAAACATAAAAGCTATCAAAAATAAAATTAATATCATAAAGAACAAGATTCACGAAAGATTGAGTCGAGAACCCGTATTAACCCATCGTCGATTAAAGTTTATTCCTAATGTTGTACTTAATCTCATTAGCCTTTTTATAACTTTTTTAGTGGTTGGTACATTGTTATATATAATTCTGCGATATTTGATCATGAAGTTTTATCATTTGAATTGATAAATAAAACTTCCTTTTATTATTTAAGATACTCGTCTAATTTTTCTCTAAACGAATCACTATTCCAATCAGCAGAACCAATCTTTGCTACGATAAGGTTGCCATGTTTGTCAATAACATAAGTAGCTGGAATTGTAGCCGATTCCATTTCTAATGGCGGTTTTGTAACCGATTGATATATTGGTAGGTTTAATTTTTCCTTGGTCAAAAAGGCCTTCGCTTTTTCAAAAGAATCAGTGGTAACAAATAAAAATACAATCTTGTTTTGGTAGTCGTTGTATAATTTTTGCATACTTGGCATTTCGGCAATACATGGTGGACACCAAGTCGCCCAGAAATTTATAAAAACTATTTTTCCTTTATAATCTTCTAGTGATACTTTTTGTCCAGTGGCATCAACTAATTGCCATTGGTAGGAGGAAAGTATTTTTTGATCTTGTACTTCGATTGTTTTTGGTGAAAAAGCAATTAGTCTATTCAGTTGTATTTTTACAAAAGTGCCTAACGGAGTAAACAATAATAGTGCAATGAATATAAAAAAAGCAATGTTTTGAATTGTCTTTTTTCTTGGTGTTTTCGAATTTGTCATATTTAAAATCTATTTTTATTTTAACGAATAGATGTGAGGTTCTTGCAAACAATATGTAATTATTTATTATTACCCCTCATAATATTCTAACTGATAATTACCAACATG
>CBDUEE010000135.1:0-7835 GCA_965366105.1 uncultured Flavobacterium sp.
TTTTTAGTTATTTTAATACTAATGCTGTTTTTACGTATGGATTAGAACTGAATTCAAATTATAATTTTACTAAAGATGTAATGGTTTCTTTTGGTTATCAATATTTAACTGCAAAAGACAAATCGGTTTCCGACCACTTTCAAGACTATCAATACATACGAAACAACGAATTACAAACGATAAAAATTGATAAATCAGATTATTTCGGATTGTACAATCGCTCGAAACATACTGCCAATCTCAAACTTTTATACACTATTTCAACTATAAAAACAGATATCAATTTGCGTATTTTTTACAGAAGCAAATACGGAATGTTTGACACTAATGGAAATCAAATCCTGGATAAATACGACACGTTTGTAGATGATTATTTTATTACCAATTTATCGGCTTCAAAATACATTTCGGATACAGTACTTTTTCAAATCGGTGCTAATAATTTACTTGATTATAAAGAGCCCAATCAAATTCCTAATCTTTCTGGAAAACAACTTTTTGCACGAATTCAATTCAATTTTTAATTAATATTTATTTAAACACTTTTACAATGAGAACAAATTTTTTAAAACTTTCGCTTCTAGCACTAGTAATTTTCACAACATCTTGTAGTAATGATGATAAAAAGGAGGAGCTGGTTGCAGCAGTTATAACTCAAAAATTCACTAATCTTCCGGCTCCAGCCACAGGGGGACAAGGACAACCTGAAGGCGGTGCATTCACAAAATTCAGTTTTTCTGAAAATAAAATTGTAACCAGTGATAATTGGGATGTAGCTTTTCGTGGTACTGTAATTATTGTAAACGGAGGAGCTAAAATTGGTATTGTCGATGAGCCAAACAGAACGGGAAATGCTGCTGTAAGCATTGTTTCTGGTGCATTTTCAACTATAAAATCGATTCCCTTAGCGTCAACCTTTAAACAAGATGCAGCTACAATTTATGCTTTTCCAAAGTCTGGAGATAATTCTTGGTACGATTATAATCCTAATACCCATATTATATCCTCTAAAGCAGGAAAGATATTTGTGGTAAAAACGCATGATGGGAAATACGCAAAATTTGAAATCCTAAGTTATTACAAAGATGCGCCTGCAGCACCAGATCTTACTTCTACAGGTAGATATTACACCATCAATTTTGCTTATCAGCCCAATAGTACAACAACTTTTTAAAAATTTAAATTTTGAATGTATTAACTTATTGTGATTAATAAGGTATAACCACTTATTTTAGGCTATTCCTAATGATAAATATTGTAATAACTTGATACAATTCAGTTTACTAAATACACTCCTTAAACTAGTGACGTAATTAGGTTCGAAATTTTGTCTTGATATTTCTTTTTTTTGTAACCAATTAGTTTTTAGCTACTAGAAGCTAAAAAAAATAATAAAAATATTGTTTTTAGTTAGTTATTTGAGTGTTTGTTAGGAAGAGGTTAGATTTATCTAACCTCTTTTTTATGTTTAAAAAGCATGCTTCTAAACTGAATTTTGATTTAAAATAAATGGTAATTTTTAAGTTTTATTCTCCTTAAAATACCTCTCAATTATCTAATGGAACTAATTGCCTAATTATCTAATTAGTTTATCTTTGCATTTCAAAATAAATCAATACTATGTTCGATAATTTAAGCGATAAACTAGATAAAGCCTTTCATATACTTAAAGGTCACGGAAAAATCACCGAAGTAAATGTAGCCGAAACTTTAAAAGAAGTTCGTAGAGCTTTGCTTGATGCGGATGTTAACTTTAAAATTGCGAAAGATTTTACCACTAAAGTAAAGGAAAAAGCAATCGGACAGGATGTATTAACAACCCTTCAGCCAGGACAATTGTTAGTAAAGTTAGTTAAAGATGAACTGACGGAATTAATGGGTGGCGATGTTGCAGGAATTAACCTTTCTGGAAATCCAACCGTTATTTTGATGTCTGGTTTGCAAGGATCAGGAAAAACTACTTTCTCTGGAAAACTAGCGAATTATCTTCTTACAAAAAAGAATAAAAAACCATTATTGGTTGCTTGTGATATCTACCGTCCAGCAGCAATCCAGCAATTATATGTTGTTGGAGATTCAATAGGCGTTGAGGTTTACTCAGAACCAGAAAATAAAAATCCTGTTGAAATTGCTGAAAACGCAATCAAACACGCCAAAGCAAATGGATTTAATGTGGTTATTGTCGATACAGCAGGTCGTTTAGCTGTCGATGAGGAAATGATGAACGAGATAGAACGTGTTCATAAAGCAATTCAGCCACATGAAACCTTATTTGTTGTAGATGCAATGACAGGTCAAGACGCCGTAAATACAGCAAAAACGTTCAATGATAGATTGAATTTTGATGGTGTTATTTTAACGAAACTTGATGGAGACACGCGTGGTGGTGCAGCTATTTCTATAAAAACTGTTGTAAATAAGCCAATTAAATTCGTTGGTACAGGTGAAAAGATGGATGCTATAGATGTATTCTATCCTATTCGTATGGCCGAAAGAATTTTAGGAATGGGAGATGTTGTGTCTTTGGTAGAAAGAGCACAAGAGCAATTTGATGAAGACGAAGCCAGAAAAATTCAAAAGAAAATTGCTAAAAATGAATTTGGTTTTGACGATTTCCTTTCTCAAATTCAGCAAGTAAAGAAAATGGGTAATATGAAAGACTTGGTTGGAATGATACCTGGTGCTTCAAAAGCCATGAAAGATGTAGAAATAGAAGATGACGCATTCAAACATATAGAGGCCATTATTCATTCAATGACTCCAATTGAAAGAAGTAAACCCGCTTTGATTGATGTAAAAAGAAAAGCAAGAATTGCTAAAGGTTCCGGAACGAAAATCGAGCAAGTCAATCAATTGATGAAACAATTTGATCAAATGAGTAAGATGATGAAAATGATGCAGGGGCCGGGAGGAAAAAACTTAATGAAAATGATGGGCGGAATGAAAGGCGGTATGCCTGGAGGAATGCCTGGAATGAGATAATATCTTTAAGGTTTAAAGTTTTAATTTAATTAAAACTTTAAACCTTAATTTTTTATAAAAATAATTACAACAACTATATGTTACCCTTTTTTTTGCTGAGTTAGTTTGACTGTAGCAAAGAATTATTATCCTTTAAACTAAATTAAAATGCAACTACTAGACGGAAAAAAAACAGCGGAAGATATTAAAAGAGAAATCGCTGTAGAGGTACAAAAAATGAAAGACAATGGGGAGAAAGTGCCTCATTTAGCAGCTGTAATAGTTGGTAGCAATGGTGCAAGTTTAACTTATGTAGGAAGTAAAGTACGATCTTGTGAGCAAATTGGTTTCGACTCTACTTTAGTAGCTTTGCCAGAAACAATTACAGAGGCTGAGCTATTAGAAAAAATCAAAGAGTTGAACCAAGACGATAATTTAGATGGTTATATTGTTCAATTGCCTTTGCCTAAACATATCAATGAGCAAAAAATCTTGATGGCTATTGATCCTGATAAGGATGTAGATGGGTTTCATCCTGCAAATTTTGGAAAAATGGCTTTAGAAATGGATACATTTTTACCAGCTACTCCTTATGGAATTATGGAGTTATTAGAGCGTTATAAAGTAGAAACAGCTGGTAAACATACTGTTGTTATTGGACGTAGTCATATTGTAGGTCGTCCCATGAGTATTTTAATGAGTAGAAAAGGCTATCCCGGAGATTCAACCGTTACACTAACGCACAGTAGGACTAAAAATATTGAAGAATATACTAAGACTGCCGATATTATCATTACAGCACTTGGAGTTCCAAATTACTTAAAAGCTGATATGGTAAAAGATGGTGTTGTAGTAATCGACGTAGGAATTACTAGAGTCGAAGATGCTTCACATCCAAAAGGATACGTAATCACAGGGGATGTAGATTTTGAAGAAGTGAGTAAAAAAGCCTCATTTATTACTCCAGTTCCAGGTGGTGTAGGACCTATGACCATTGCAATGTTATTGAAAAATACACTCTTGGCGAGAGAGATGAAAAGAAAAAAATAAGAAAAAGTAAATAGTTTTAATTGAAGCCTTAAATACAAGTTTAAGGCTTTTTTGGTCTTAAAAATCACTTAAAATTTTAATAATACGTAGCAAAACAAAATTTAAACTATACTTTTGCACCACTTAAAAAATAAATAATTTTAAAATGGACGATTATTATTCGCAAATGTTGAACTAAAGCAGCCCTTGAAATTAAATCAAGAGGCTATGACTAAACCTATAGAATTTTGATATGAGAGCTTTTTACAAAAACAATAACGGATTAATTGCCATTGAGGATTGGATCCCAAACTGCTGGATAAATATAGAATGTCCTACTGAAGCAGAGAAAAAATATTTAATCGAAGATTTAGAGGTTCCCGAAGCTTTTTATAGTGATATTGAAGATATTGACGAAAGACCAAGGATCGAAATCGAAAATGGTTGGACTTTGATTATCATGCGAATTCCAGTTAAGAGTAATGATATAAAACTACCTTTTCATACCATCCCTGTTGGTATAATATTTAAAGGAGAAATTTGCATTACCATTAGTTTTCACAATACAGAAATGCTTGCTGATTTTGTAACCTATACCAAACGTAAGAATATCAATATCAAAGATAATTTTGATTTAGTATTGAAATTATTGCTTTCTTCTAGTGTTTGGTTTTTGAAATACTTAAAGCAAGTCAATCAAAAAATAAAATTAGCCGAAGATAATTTGGAGAAATCCATAAAAAACGAAGAATTACAAGCCTTGCTTCAAATAGAAAAGTGCTTGGTGTTCTTTATGACTTCCTTGAAAGGGAATGATATTTTATTACACAGAATCAAGAATATAAAATCGCAAAGAGAACATTTTGATCTTGATTTGTTAGAAGATGTTGAAATTGAATTGCGTCAAGCACAAGAAACTACCAATATTTATAGCGATATCTTAACAGGAACTATGGATGCGTATGCCTCTGTAATTTCAAATAATATGAATACTATAATGAAACAGATGACTTCTATTTCGATTATATTGATGATTCCCACATTGATTGCTAGTTTATACGGAATGAATGTTCCTAATGATTTGCAAGAAAACAAATATGGAATCTGGATTGTAATAGCTGTATCAGTTATTTTGTCTGCTTTTGGAGTGTTTTTATTTAAAAGAAAAAGATGGTTTTAAATATAAAAAAAAGCGTTTCAAATTTTTGAAACGCTTTTTTACTATTTAATAATCTCCTCTTTTCTTAAATCGAGGATCGTCTCTTTTTATAAATTCGGTTTTTCTTCTATTTGGAGATGCTTCTGGTTTAGGTAAACTTCCTTCCTCTGTTTTAATAGAAGGCTCGATCAATTGATTCATTTCTAAAATTTCAGCATCAGTCAAATCTCGGAAACGACCAACAGGAATATCAAGCGAAATGTTGATGATACGGATGCGTTTAAGAGCTACAACATCATAACCTAAATACTCCGTCATTCTACGAATTTGGCGATTTAAACCTTGAGTAAGTATGATTTTGAATGTCGTAGAACTAATTTTTTCTACTTTACATTTTTTAGTAATTGTATCCAAAATAGGAACTCCATTTCCCATTTTTTCAATAAAACGATCTGTAATTAATTTGTTTACTGTTACAGTATATTCTTTTTCGTGGTTATTTCTGGCACGTAGTATTTTATTAACAATGTCTCCATCATTAGTCATGAAAATTAATCCTTCGCTGGCTTTGTCTAACCTTCCAATTGGGAAAATACGTGTTGGATAATTGATGTAATCTACAATGTTATTACGAACGTCTAAATTTGTCGTACATTCAATTCCAACTGGTTTGTTGAAAGCAAGATATACCGGCTTTTCATTTTTCTCTCGTATCAATTTACCATCAATACGCACTTCATCATCAGGCGAAACTTTTGTCCCTAATTCGGGCACGATTCCATTAATGGTAACTCGACCTTCTTCAATGATTTTGTCAGCTTCACGACGAGAACAATATCCAGTTTCTCCTATAAATTTATTGAGGCGTTTTAGATTTTCTTCCATAGTGCAAAAGTAAGCAATTAGATAATAGACAAAGTAAAAAGTTTTGACTGGAATGTGTTTTTCAATTTAAAGGAGTTTTTAGTGCGATAAAAATTTTTTTAATTAGAATTGTTCAAAAATAATAATAGCTCTATAAAATAGTTTGAAACAAAGAATTACTCCAATAGAAACTGAACTACTTTTTTGTACAATGTATCATCGTGCATACTGTGTCCTAAACCTTTTGTTTCAATAAAAACAGCGTTTTTCCATGTAATTGCGATTTTTTTTCCTTCATCAATTGAAACTACCGAGTCATCAATATCGTGAGCAATAAATCCTTTAATATTTATTTTAGAAGCAAATACTTTACCTGAAAATTGTTCAAGACTGAGTTGAAAATTAGCTAAATAATATGTTTCTAAAGATTTTAAAATTCTACTATTTAAACTTAGTAGATTGATATAGTTGTTCAGTATGATGCTGAAATCACTTGGCGAACCTAAAATCACCATTTTCTCTAGCAAACTATTTTGATACATAGATTGATAATACAAACAAGCTTTGCCTCCTAAAGAATGACCAATAAGAAATTGTGGTTTAAATTTTTCAACAGCAATATGTATAAACGCTGCGTATTTAGGGATATTAAATTCTTTGCCAGAAGATAAGCCATGCGCAGGTGCGTCAATAGCAATTATTGTACTTCCTAATTTTTGTAAATAAGGCAATAGTGTTTCCCAGCGCGATGCGTTGCTTTCCCATCCGTGAACTAAAAGGATCGTGTTTTGATTGCCTTTCCAAGTGTAAGTTTGAAAAGATTCTTCTTTTACTTGAAACGTTTCAGAATGTGCTTTTGAAAGTATTTCAGGGAGTTTATTTTTAGACAATCGGCCTTCTCTTGGTTCACTAAATAGGGAGTATGCTAATTGCGATGCATTTTTTGGGAATACAAAACTCAAAGTATTAATGTATAATCCAATTGATTTTGTGAATATGAAATAAAGTATTTTTTTCATAAAAAAAAAGTCCCGATAAGAATCGGGACTTAAATAGTTTTAAAACTTAGCAAATAATTGATCCATTTTTTCTTTTTCTTCTTCAGCCAATACACTATCGACTAATATTCTTCCAGAGTGTTCATCGGTAATAATTTTCTTTCTAGAAGCAATTTCTACTTGTGTTTGTGGTGGAATAGTGAAGAATGATCCTGCAGATGCACCTCTTTCAATAGATACAACAGCTAAACCATTACGAACACTTGTTCTAATTCTAGTATAAGCTTTTAATAATCTTTCTTCAATCAAAGCTTGGTATTCTGCTGATTTCTCAGACAAGAATGCCTCTTCTTTAGCAGTTTCAGCCATAATAGCATCTAACTCTGATTTTTTATGCTTTAAGTGATTTGATTTTGCTTCTAATTTTTCTTTAGAATTTGATATCACTTCTTTCTTATGTTCGATTGAAACTTTCATTTCTTTAATCTGCTTTTCAGACAATTGTATCTCTAATTCTTGAAATTCAACTTCTTTAGTCAACGAGTTAAATTCTCTGTTGTTACGAACAGTTTCTTGTTGCTTAGTATATTTTTTGATAGCCTCTTTGTGCTCCTCAATTGCATTCTTTTTTACTTTAATAAGCTCTTCTGCAGCTTCTAGTTCACCTTTCAGTTTTTCTGCACGTGTGCTTAAACCAGCCACTTCATCTTCTAAATCTTCTACTTCTAAAGGAAGTTCTCCTCTTACGTTTCTGATTTCGTCAATTCTAGAGTCAATAAGTTGTAAATCGTAAATCGCTCTTAACTTGTCCTCAACACTTAATT
>CBDUEE010000136.1:0-7828 GCA_965366105.1 uncultured Flavobacterium sp.
TACCTACAAGGTTAAAAAAAACCTTGCAGGATAGAAATCAATAAAAACAAAACTATGAAAAAGATATTTATACCCTTATTAGCAGTAATTCTTTTAGCTTCTTGTAACAGCGAAAAGAAACAAGAAATTGCAAAAGAACCTGCTATTGCTGTAAAAGTAAGCGGAGTTTCTGAAAACAACAATAGTCCTTTTGTGACTGCAAGTGGAAAAATTGAAGCTAAGAATAGTGCCAACTTAAGTACTAGAATGATGGGGTATGTAACCAAAGTTCATGTACAAGTAGGTCAAAAAGTAAATGCGGGACAATTATTAGTCAGCATTAACAATACCGATTTACAAGCGAAAAAAGCGCAGGTTGATGCGAGTATTCTTCAAGCGACTGCAGGTTTTAACAGTGCTAAGAAAGATTACGATCGTTTTGTTAATTTGTTCAAACAACAAAGTGCTTCTCAAAAAGAATTAGACGATATGACTGCCCGTTACGAAATGGCAAAAGCGGGATTAGAAGGTGCAAAACAAATGCGAAACGAAGTGATGGCGCAGTTTTCTTATTCGAATATTACAGCTCCTTTTTCTGGTGTGATAACCAATACATTTATCAAACAAGGTGATATGGCCAATCCCGGAATGCCTTTAGTAAGTGTTGAAGGTGCATCGAAATTGCAAGTTATGACAATGGTTTCTGAAAATGATATTACGGCAATTACAAAAGGAATGCCAGTTAGTGTTTTAGTAAAATCATCTAATGAGAAATTAAGCGGAAAAGTAAGCGAGGTAAGTATCTCGGCTGCTAATACTGGAGGACAATATTTAGTAAAAGTAGATTTAGATAAGACAGCTGCTACTGTATTATCAGGAATGTTTGTCAATATTCAGTTTCCAATTGCAAATAAAGCAACTACATCAAAAAGTGAAATGCTTCTAGTACCAGAATCCGCTTTAGTAAAACAAGGACAGTTAACTGGTATTTATACTATAGGAACTGGCAATGTAGCCATATTAAGATGGTTGCGTGTTGGGAAAAGCTTTGGCGAACAAGTTGAAGTTTTATCTGGACTATCTGCAGATGAGCAATATATTGTTTCGGCAGATGGAAAACTATACAATGGAGTTCCTGTGAGTGTTCAGTAGAGGAGTGATCCCATCCCCGACCCTTCCCAAAGGGAAGAATAACAGTATAAAAAAACTTTTTTAAAGTAACTAACCTCTATTAATTCCCGCTTTAGGGGTTAGGGGGATAAAATAAAAAATTATGCAAGAAGGTATTTCAGGTAAAATAGCCAATTTTTTCATGAATTCAAAACTCACCATTTTATTAATGATTGGTTTGATGATTATTGGAGTTTACAGTTCGTTTTTGATTCCAAGGGAAGAAGAGCCGCAAATTAATGTACCAATGGCGGACATTTTAGTTGGTTATCCAGGAGCAAGTCCGTCAGAGGTTGAAAGTCGTGTGGCAAAACCACTAGAGAAAATTATATCTAACATAAAAGGTGTTGAACATGTGCATACAATGGCTATGAACGGTCAAGCCATGATTATTGTACAGTTTTATGTAGGTCAAGATGTGGAGCGGTCGTATGTAAAATTGTACGATGAATTAGCAAAACACGAGGATATGTTCCCAAAAGGAGTGTATAAACCAATGGTAAAAACACGTTCGATTGATGATGTTCCGATGCTTGGAATTACTTTATGGAGCGAAAAAGAAGATGCTTTTCAAATTCGTCAAATTGCTGAAGAAGTAACTTCGGAGATTGAGAAAATCAAAGATGTAGCTATTACAAAAGAAATTGGAGGAAGTAATCGTGCGCTAAAAGTAGTTTTAGACAAAGATAAAATGGCCGAAAATGGCGTTGATGCTTTAGGAATTATGCAAATGATTCAGGCTAATAACGGCAGTTCACAATCAGGTGGTTTTGTTCAAAATGATCAAGAATATTTAGTGACTACTGGACAATTTTTATCAAATGCCGAAGATGTAGAAAACTTAGTGGTTGGTATTAATAAAAATATGCCTGTCTATTTGAAGCAAGTAGCTAAAGTGCAAGACGGACCTGAAACGCCAAGAAGTTATGTCTCTTTCGGGTATGGCAAAGCCAATGAAAAATTCAAAACAGCCAAATCAGAGTATCCTGCCGTTACTATTTCTATTGGAAAAGTAAAAGGAGCAGATGCGATGAAAATTTCGGAGAAAATCCTTCACAAAGTAGAATTATTGAAGAAAGATTTAATTCCGGATGATGTTCATGTTGAAGTAACTCGAAATTATGGTGAAACAGCCTCAGATAAAGTAGGCGAACTTTTATTTCACTTATTTATTGCGATTGTAGCAGTAACCGTTTTAGTGATGCTGGCTATGGGATGGCGCGGTGGATTAGTGGTGTTTTTCTCTGTTCCCTTAACCTTTGCGTTGACATTATTTAGTTATTATTTATTGGATTACACTTTAAATAGGATTACACTTTTTGCACTCGTTTTTGTAGTGGGAATTGTGGTTGATGATAGTATTATTATTGCCGAGAATATGCACCGCCATTTCAAGATGAAGCGACTGCCGTTTAAACAAGCAGCTATTTATGCGATTAATGAAGTAGGAAATCCAACAATATTAGCCACTTTTACAGTAATTGCAGCTATTTTACCAATGGCATTTGTATCAGGAATGATGGGCCCTTATATGAGTCCGATGCCTATTGGAGCTTCGATTGCAATGATATTATCACTATTCGTAGCCTTGACGGTAACGCCTTACTTAGGCTATCATTTACTTCAAGAAAAAGATACCCAAGAACATAAAGAAGCGGAAGGACTAGAAACGAGCCGTATCTATAAAATATATAATAAGTTAGAGCGTCCATTATTAGAAAGTAGCTCAAAAAGAAGAATACTTTTAGCCGTAACGGTTTTATTATTAATTGGTTCCGTTTTTATGTTTTTTACCAAATCGGTGGTGGTAAAAATGTTGCCTTTTGATAACAAAAATGAGTTCCAAGTAGTGATTGATATGCCAGAGGGAACTACGCTTGAACGCACAACTGCGGTTACTAAGGAAATTGCACAATACCTATCCACACGGCCAGAGGTGGTTAATTATCAAAATTATATAGGCACCTCTGCTCCTATTACTTTCAACGGATTAGTGCGTCATTATGATATGCGTGGCGGTAGTAATATGGCTGATATTCAAGTTAATTTACTACACAAAGAAGACAGAACGATACAAAGTCACGCCATTGCGAGAGACATGCGTGCCGATGTTCAGAAAATTGCTAAGAAATATGGGGCTAATGTGAAACTAATTGAAGTTCCACCAGGACCACCGGTTTTATCAACTTTAGTTGCTGAAATATACGGAGGACCAAATTATAACGAGCAAATAAAAGTAGCCAAGCAAGTAAAAACTATTTTAGAAAACACTGCTGATGTCGTTGATATCGATTGGATGGTGGAGGACAATCAAATTGAATACAAGCTCGAAATAGATAAGGAAAAAGCAATGCTTAACGGAATTGCACCACAGCAAGTGGTTGGAAATCTAACCTATTTATTGAAAGAATATCCTGTTGCTAACTTGTACGATGAAAATTCAAATGATAATGTAGCAATCGTTCTTTCGCTAGACGATAAAGATAAAACGAGCTTGCAGGACATTCAGAATTTAAAAATCAAAGGAAGTCAAGGCAACATGATTCCAATAAGTGATTTGGTAAAAGTAAAAACAGATACCTTACAAAAAACCATTTACAGAAAAGATCAAAAGCGTGTGGTTTATGTAACAGCTGATATGGCTGGAGCTTTAGAAAGTCCTGTATATGCCATCTTAGGGATGAGCGACCAACTGGCTAAAATGAAAGTTCCAAAAGGCTATAAAGTAGAGGAATTGTATATGGAACAACCTACTGACGAAAGTAATTTTACTGTAAAATGGGATGGAGAATGGCAAATAACATTAGAAGTATTCCGCGATTTAGGAGTTGCTTTTATGGTAGCGATTGTCATTATCTATATGTTAATAGTAGGATGGTTCCAAAACTTTAAAACGCCAATAGTAATGATGTTGGCTATCCCGCTATCGCTGATTGGAATTGTTTTTGGCCACTGGTTGTTAGGTGCTTATTTCACCGCTACTTCTTTCATAGGGATGATTGCTTTAGCAGGTGTTATGGTTCGAAACTCGGTTTTACTGATTGACTTTATAGAGATTAGATTGCAAGACGGAGTTCCGTTGAAACAAGCGATTATAGAAGCTGGAGCGGTAAGAACCTCCCCTATTTTGTTAACCACTGGAGCGGTTGTTATAGGAGCATCGATCATATTATTTGATCCATTGTTTCAAGGATTAGCGATTTCATTAGTGTTTGGAGCCATTGTTTCAACCATTTTAACATTGCTAGTGGTGCCATTAATTTATTATATCACAGAAAGAAAAAAATGGGAATCCGCCCCCAACACCTCCGAAGAAGGGGAGCCAGAAACTGAGATTTTTAAAAAAATATAAAAACAACCTATTTGCTAAAAGTCTTTAAAGCTTTTAGAATTTGAACACTAGACTCTAGACTCTAATATTTATACTGTGGACTTTAGACTTAAAAAATATAAACCATGAAACTACTAATCATAACTGCTGTCTTAGATTTTGAAAAAGAAATTAAGGCAATGCTTAAAAAAGCGAATGTAAAAACCTTTACTTATAAAGAAGTAAGGGGTTTTACAGACCTTTCTGAAGAAGCCATAGAAAGCAACTGGTTTGCAGGCAATATACATGAAACAGAATCTATACTTTTTTATGCTTTTGTAAAAAAAGAAAATATTGATCCATTATTTGATTTGGTTAATGACTTTAATGCAAATCAAGAAAGCCAATCAAACATTCATATTGCAGTGCTGAATATCGAAAAATCAAATTAATAAAACTAATAAATACATAACATCATGAAAAATAGAATAGTAAGATTCGTAGCCGGAACATTTATTTTAACTAGTTTGCTTTTAGCACATTATTTTAGTCCAAATTGGTTGTGGCTTACAGCGTTTGTGGGAGCCAATTTATTGCAATCCTCTATTAGCAAATGGTGTTTATTGGACACTATTTTAGCAAAATTAGGTATAAAGGATTAGATTTTTTGTAGTCATTAGTGATTGGTAAATAGTAAATAGTCCTTAATAATTGGTTCTTAGTAATTCAAGATCTATAAATAAATTCTGGATTGTAGAGTAAACGTCCTTAACTTAAAACTATAGATTAGAAACTAAGGAATAATTTTTAAGACTTCAATTAGAAAAAAAAGTTTTCTACTCTTATTGGATTTAAAGTTCTGTTTATCTTTGTACTACTAATAAATGATTTGGCTGAGCAATTACCAATTCTTTTTAACGCTACAGATTAATGACCAATATGAAAAAAAATCTTCTATTTATCGCTCTATTACTATTAAGTGTATCTTGTGTGAGTACCAAATCGACTTTAAAAAACGTTGATGACAACGCACCAAACTTAGTTCTTACAACCGAAAATACGTTTGTGATCACTGCTTTTAGTACAGATAAAAGATATGGATATGAAGCTGATTATCCCATTAATATCTTTTATAGAAACACATTAAACGATAAGATTAATCAAGAACGCTTCTTAAATGCTCTAGCGGGGCCAAATGGAGAAAAAATAACATACGAAAAATTAGAAAGTTGCTGCCCTTTTCCAACTAAAAGAACAGATCTAGGTGCTGGATTACTTGATGTTTATGAACTGAAATGGAACGGACAAAAAAAACCAGTAAAACTGTATTTAAATATATACGAAAAAGGAGTTTTGATGGTTCCTGTTGGGCTTAGCTTGAAGAAAAAATAGGATTTTAACTGTATTCCCTAGCCCTGATAGTAGTGAAAATCCTTTTCCTTTTTTGAAAATAAAAGGAAAAGATTGCAACGGATAGCAGGAAAAAGCTTCAAATAAAACGTTAATAGCAAAGTAGTGTCACAAAACCTAACTATCTTTGCACCTTCAAAAAATAACTACTATGAACATACATCATATCCCTCAAATTAAGCATACTGAAAGTGGTAACTTTTTCCTATTAGCTGGTCCTTGCGCTATTGAAAGTGAAGAAATGGCAATGCGAATTGCTGAAAAGTTAGTTGGTATCACTGACAACTTGCAAATTCCTTTCGTTTTTAAAGGTTCTTTCAAAAAAGCAAACCGTTCTAGAATCGATAGTTTTTCAGGAATTGGAGACGAAAAAGCACTTAAAATTCTTAGAAAAGTATCCGAAACTTTTCATGTTCCTACTGTAACAGATATTCATACTAATGAAGATGCGGATATGGCCGCTCAATATGTTGATGTGTTACAAATTCCAGCATTTTTAGTGCGTCAAACGGATCTTGTTGTAGCTGCTGCCAATACAGGTAAAGTAGTAAACTTGAAAAAAGGACAATTTATGAGTCCAGAAAGCATGAAGCATGCCGTACAAAAAGTTTTAGATTGTCAGAATGAAAATGTGATGGTTACAGATAGAGGAACCATGTTTGGTTACCAAGACATGATTGTTGATTTTAGAGGAATTCCTACCATGCAACAATATGCGACAACGGTTCTTGACGTTACACATTCGCTGCAACAACCAAACCAAACGGCAGGTATTACAGGTGGAAGACCTGATATGATTGAAACTGTTGCCAAAGCTGGTATTGCAGTTGGCGTTGACGGAATTTTTATAGAGACTCATTTTGATCCTGCTAATGCAAAAAGTGATGGTGCTAATATGTTGCATTTGGATTATTTTGAATCCTTAATGACTAAGTTGGTTGCTATAAGAAAAACGATAAATACATTTTAAATTTCTTTCATTGAAAAATATACTTTTATACACAACATTCTTAGTACTTCTTTTATCAAATAGCGCAAATGCTCAGGAAGATATCAAAATACAAGACAAATATACAGCACATAACAAAGGTAAATTCTTTGTTTCATGGGGCGGAAATAGAGAAAGCTTTTCAAAATCAGATGTTACTTTTAAGGGGAAAGATTATAATTTCACCATAGAGAACATGAAGGCGGAAGATAAACCAAAAGGATGGCATATTGATTATGTAAATCCTGCAAGAATGACAATTCCCCAAACTAATTTTAGAATGGGCTATTTCATAAGCGATCATTATAGCGTTGCTATTGGTGTAGATCACATGAAATATGTAATGACACAAGATCAAACTGCAAATGTTACTGGTTCGATAAATTTACCCGTTACTGATGCAGGGAGTATACATAACGGTGTTTACAACAATAGTCCTGTTAATTTTACTGATGAAACTTTCTTGGCTTACGAACATACAGATGGCCTAAACTACGTGAATACAGAGGTATCTAGACATGACGATATCTCACATTTATTTGGGCTTCCTAATATTGATAAAGTACAAATTAATATAACTGAAGGAGTTGGATTTGGTTTATTATACCCAAAAACAAATACTACTTTACTTGGAAAAGAGCGTCATGATGATTTTCATGTTTCTGGATACGGAACTTCATTAAAAGCTGGATTAAATATTACTTTCTTTAAACATTTTTATATTCAAGGAGAGCTAAAAGGTGGCTATATCAATATGCAGGATATTAGAACTACGCAGAGTAGCGAAGATAGCGCCTCTCAAGATTTTTTCTTTTTTCAAAGAATAATTGCTGTAGGAGGGATTTTTAAAATCTAAAATTCCTTTTAGAAAAACTACTAAAATAAAAAGCGCTTGTAATGGAATTATCTAATAATCCGTGACAAGCGTTTTTTTTTATTTCTAAAAAATTGTTACTTAAATAAATATAGGT